>JBEKVG010000027.1:0-12472 GCA_049514195.1 Anaerolineales bacterium
GCGGGCGGGCTGGTGATTGGCGGCTACGAACCAAACCCGCTGGCACGCTGGATTGATGGCGTGCCATGGGAGCACGGTGGAACAACCCTGCCAGCCGATTATGATCGCTTTGAGCAGCTGCTGGAAGGCGCTATTCGTCGCATTCCATTCCTCGACCAGGCTGGCATTATTACACTAGTATGCCACCCAGGTGCCTACACCCCGGATTGCCAACCCATGCTCGGACCGATGGCCGAGACGCATGGCATGTGGATTGCGGCCGGCATGTCGCTCAACGGCTACGGTGGCGCGGGCGGCATTGGCAAGCTCATGGCTGAATGGATTGTGGAAGGGGAACCCTCGTTGGATGTTTATGCCTATAAAGCCACCCGCTTCGGCAACTATTATGCCAATCCGGAATATGCCGCAGAGCGGACGCGCGAAGGTGTTAAATATTATTATCGCCTGCGTTTTCCAAACGACGAGAATGAGTGGGCGCGTCCGCATCGCCTCAGCCCGGTTCATCATCGGCTGCAGGAGATGGGTGCTGTCTTCGGGGAAAAGTTCGCCTGGGAACGGGTCAACTACTTCGATCCTGGCAAACCCTGGCGGCGGGCCGGGGCTGACCAGCGCCAGTGGGGTTGGAATCGGCCACCTTATTTCGACCGTGTTGGAGAAGAGCACCAGGCAACCCGGGAGCGCGTTACTCTTTTTGACTTAACTTCCTTCGGCAAGATTGAAGTGAGCGGTGAAGGTGCCCTGCCACTACTGCAACGCGTTGCGGACAGCAATGTAGACAAACCCGTTGGTACAGCTACCTACACCCAATTTCTCAACTCGCGCGGCGGTGTGGAGGCTGACCTGACGATTTCACGGATTGCCGGGGACCACTTCATGGTGATCACCGGTTCTGCCTTTATCGGAAACGATCTTGCCTGGCTTAGGATGCACCAAAAGCCAGATTACGGTCCTGTTACGATCCGTGATATCAGCATGGACTACGCCTGTCTGGCACTGTGGGGGCCAAAGGCACGCTTGGTGCTGCAAAAGCTTACTCGTGAGGATATATCGAACGAGATCCTTCCTTACCTTCATGCCAAGACTATCCTTATCAACGGTATTGAAGTTTGGGCCCAACGTGTTAGCTATGTTGGCGAGTTAGGTTGGGAGTTGTACATTCGCTCAGAGCGGGCCATGCTAGTATGGGATATGCTCGTGGAGGCCGGCAAGGAATTCGACTTAGAAGTTGGTGGGTACAAGGCGCTTGATTCCCTGCGCTTGGAAAAAGGGTATCGCTACTACACCGCCGATGTCACCCAGCTGGAGACGCCCTACGAGGGTGGATTAGGATTCTGCGTCGATCTCAGCAAGAGTGACTTCATCGGAAAGGGAGCATTGGTCAAGCAAAAACAGGTCGGGTTGGCACGCAAGCTGTGTACCTTGGTCCTGAACAGCAACCAATTCACGCAGATCTATGGTGGTGAAGCTGTCTATCACAACGGCAAAGTGATTACTCGTGTACGTAGTGGAGGTTATGGATACACTCTGAAGAAGAACATCCTTTATGCATACCTGCCCATGGAACTGGCCAAGGCTGGTACTCACCTCGAAATGGATTTGATTGAAGGACGTAGGGAGAGCGAGGTAACCGCCACGGTCCTTTATGACCCTAAAGGTGAAAAACTGCGCGTATAATCTGTACTACAGGTATTTTACGCAAATGAAATACCTTCGTCCTGTCTACGTTGGTTTTGGAATGCTCACACCTGTTGCCATCATGGTGGTCGAACAGTTGCCCGATCACAATACTGGCGCGCTTGTTAAAGAAGTCAGTGAATTTATCTTTGATGATGCCGCCATCATCGCTTGTTTGCTGCGCCAGTGGGAGATCCCAACTGCTATGATCGGCACTGCTGTTGGCGATGACCCGCGCGGCCATCTCCTGGCGCAGCAGTTAAAAGACTGGGGCGTACAAGGAGAAGTTCGCCATTCCAGGGAAATCAGGACACCCTGGGAAGTAGATGTTTCGGATGAAACTGGCGCACGCACGTATTTCTGGGAACGGGCACCGCAGGTGCTAAACACCCTCGACACGGCCGATCTTTCAATTTTGGAAGGAGCCTGCCTGCTGTACGTTGACTGGTATGATGGCGACCACATCTTGCGGGCAATGGATGAAGCTGTTCGCCTGGGAGTGCCTGTCTTCCTGAATTTCGAGCATGGGCACGCAGACTCCGAATTACTGGATCGTTATGGGGGACGGGCGACAATCTGCCAGGCAGTGACGGACGCCGCTCAACGAGGCGATGTGCCTCCCATGGAAGTAGCTCAGAAGCTGTTGAAGATTGGCGTGCAAACTGTATTGATCACCATGGCAGGTAAAGGTTGCCTGGCGGTGCATGGCGCGCAAGTTGTGCGTGTTCATGCCCCATCCGTCCATGTCGTGGACGGCTGCGGTGCTGGGGCAACCTTCTCGGCTGGCTTTATTTACGGACAGTTGATGGGATGGGATCTGGAGGCATCGGCCCGTTTTGCGACGGCTGCCGCCTCCCTCAAGGTGAGCCGGCCCGGGTTGCAAATGTTTCCGATCACAGAGATCAACGTCATAGCAGCCCAGCTCCCGGTGGAGTATCCCGCTGGTGTTGAACAGCCTCGCAGCTAGGAGAGACCTTTGATTAATTTCGCCACCCTTCTTACACAGCAGCAGGTTGAACGCACACACGCCGCCTCTCTGGAGATTCTAGAAAATGTCGGTTTACTGGTGCGAAACGAAAAGGCGCGTACGATCTTCAAGCAGCATGGATGCATGCTGGACATCGAAACGCAAATCGTCAAGTTCCCGCCCTCTGTGGTTGAGAAATACCGGTCCATGCTGCCCCCGACCTTTACCTTCCATGGCCGCGACCCCAAATATGACCGCACTCTACCGCAGGACGGCCCGGTCATCGTCACGGGCAGTTCCGCCCCGAATATCATCGATCCATTAACAAGTCGCGAGAGGCGGGCGCGCTCGGATGATATTGCTCGTATCGCACACCTCATCCAGGAACTTCCCGCCTACGATATCTTCTCGATCTCCACGCTAGCGGATGACGCACCACCTGGACAATTCACACTATCGCGTCTTTACCCGTCCCTGAAGCACTGTCTCAAACCCATCCGCAGCACCACCAAGGATATGGACGATGCTACCTCGGTCATGCAGCTGCTCTATACGCTCGCGGGTAGTGCAGAGGCCTACCGCCAGCGCCCGTTCGTAACGCATCACTACTGCCCTATCGTCTCGCCGTTGACTATTGATCAATTATCTACCGAGGCGATCATCTTCTTTTGCGAGGCAGGCTTGCCTGTCTATCCGAGCATCGTGCCCAACGCTGGCCTGACCTCGCCAATGTCTATGGCAGGGACGCTGGCGCAAGGGAATGCTGAATTTCTTGCCATCTCGGTCCTAATGCAAATGGTACGCGCAGGCACTCCCACGATTTATGCCACCTTGCCGACCGTTGCTGACATGCGTACCGGCGCTTACGCTTCGGGCGGTATCGAATGTGGCATGTTGCACATGGCTTTCGCCCAGATGGCACGCTTTTACAACGTGCCATGTGGCGGCTACATCGGGTTATCCAATTCTAAACTCAATGATGCCCAATCTGGCTATGAAACTGGCATGTCCGCCGTCGCAGGCGTTTTGGCCGGTGTAGACATGCTGAACATGGGCGGCCTGCTCGACGCATTGAAGGTATTCGACTTTGCTAAAGCCATGATTGACGACGAGATCGCCCAGATGTTCAAACGCCTAAAACGTGGTATCACATTCAACGAAGACGAGCTTGCGTTGCAGGTCATTGCTCAAATAAAACCGGGCGGATCGTTCTTAATGAGTCCGCACACAGCCAAGCGTATGAAAACTGAAGCTCTGCTTACCCACTTGGCTGACCGGGAGCCGCGCGAGATCTGGGAAAAGAAAGGCTCTCTCGATATTCACGCCCGCGCCATGCAGCAAGTTAATCAAATCCTAGCCCGCGTTAGTGTTGACCTGATTCCTGACGATGTCGATGTGCGCATCCGCTCCCAGTTCAAGGGCCTCGTCCCTGGAAGGTTGGAAATGCCCCGATGAAGATTTATTTCGCTACCGATGTCCACGGCTCCGAGATCTGCTGGAAGAAGTTCCTTGCCGCCCGCAAGTTTTATGATGTGGATACCCTCATACTGGGCGGCGATATGACCGGCAAGGCCATCGTCCCTATCATCGCTCAGGGCAATGACAACTTCAAAGTGACCCTGTTGGAACAGGTCAGCATCCTGCATGGAAAAGAAGAAGTGGACAAGATGGTCCAGACCATCAAGAACCGCGGCTATTATCCGTATGTGACCAACCCGGATGAAGTGCAGTCAATCGCCGATACGCCGAAGAAAATGGATGATCTATTCCTCGAACAGGTGATCCTAACCTTGCAGTGCTGGATGGAGTATGCGGACGCAAAGTTGAGCGGGACAGGCATACCCTGTCTTGTCTGCCCGGGAAATGATGATATCTTCGAGATTGACGCGGTGATTGCGGCGTCAAAATGTGTGCGCGGCGTGGAAGGCCAAGTCGTTGAGCTTGACGAACACCACGAGATGGCCAACTCCGGCTGGTCCAACCCGACTCCCTGGCATACCCACCGGGAGGAACCGGACGATGCTTTGCTGGCACGCCTCGAGGCAGTTATTAGCAAAGTGAAGAACCCTTCTCAGGCTGTATTCAGCCTGCATGCCCCACCATATGGCAGCGGTTTAGATGAAGCGCCGGAGCTGACCAAGGATATGCGGCCTGCCTATGCTGGCCGTTCCATGGTCCCGGTTGGCAGCCATGCCGTAATGACCGTGATTGACAAATATCAGCCATTGTTGGGATTGCATGGGCACATCCACGAAGGGAAGGGAACCCGTAAATATAAGAAGACCTTATGTATCAATCCCGGTAGCATGTATGAGCAAGGCATGCTGAATGGTGTAGTGATCGAGCTTAAACCTCAAAAAGTGGGCAACTACTTGTTGACTACCGGATAGGTTGAAATTCTTGATTGTGCTCGGAAAGGAGGAACCTATCGGCGTAAAATTCTTTTGGAGGCTAGTAGACATAACGGTCTAAGATCTTTTGTCTCAGAAGGTCTCCGCTGAAGATCGCAGGAGACCGAGGAAGAATTTGTAAAGGAGGTTCAGATGAGTGACGTTTCTCTGTTTGTACGCAAGGCAAGCGGCCTAGTAAGAGCCTGGTCGGTGTTTGACGCGTTCATCTATGCCACTTTCTCGATCAACCTGATTACCCTCGGTCTGTTCATCTTCTCCTATTGCTACTATCTGAAGGGCAGTCTGGTTACGGGTGTGGTGGTTGGTGCTATCTTCACGGTCTTTGAAGTGATCGTTTACGCTAGCCTGATTTCCGCTATGCCGCGCGCTGGTGGCGACTACGTCTGGCAGAGCCGCATCCTTAATCGCGCCGTTGGCTTTGTGCTGACAGTTACCGGCTGGTGGTTTATCCTCTGGCTATGGACGCCTCTCTATGGTCAAATGCTTATCTATGAGGTGTATACACCTTTGCTGGCAATCGCTGGGCTCAAGGATGCCGCCCTTTGGTTCACCACCGCGTCAGCTGGCCAATTCGTTGGCATGCTGTCCGTATGCGTCATCGTTTTCATCTATATAGCCGTTGGCATGAAGTGGTATGCCCGGGTGCAGAAATTCTGCTTCTATGGTGGACTCGTCGGCCTGGCGATTGTATTCCTACTGCTACTGTTCGGGAACAATGCATCCTTCATCGCCAATTTCAACGCACTTGCACCCCGTTTCGGTGCGCAGGCCGGGGATACATACACAGCCACTCTCAAGGCGGGTGCAGATGCAGGCACGGTTGCAGGTCCGCTTTGGCCGTTGGCTCTGGGGGCCAGTATCTTTTTGGTCCCGATGTTGACCTTCTTTAACCTATGGCCCAATTGGGGCTCCACGCTCTATGGTGAAGTGCGCGGCGCTTCGGATTACAAGCGCAATTTCTCAGGCATGCTGTGGGCGATTATCGTGACTACGGTTGGGGCAGTGTTGTTCTTCGTCCTGATTGGCAAGACCATTGGTTGGAACTTTTACAACAATGCCAATGGCGCATTCTGGAACTGGGGCTTTGGCTACACTGCCACTCCGCCTCCATTGCCGATCTGGCCCTATCCGGCCCTGTTTGCGGCCTTCATGGTCAAAAGCCCGGCCCTCATGTTCATCATTGTGCTGCTGATGAGCCTCTGGTGGTTTGGCTGGTCTGGGACACTTTTCCTTAGCTCGACGCGCGTGATCTTTGCTGCCGCCATTGATCGCATGTTGCCGGAGTGGGTCTCAAAGATTGAGCCTCGCACCAAAACACCTATCAACGCCTTGTTATTGATGGTCATCCCTTCGGCGATCATTTCGTACCTGTATGCCTTCAAGGTCTTTAACTTCCAGACCCTGGCGTTGGACGCTACGGTTGTGATCGCCATCACCTTCCTTGGTTCCACTGTTGCTGGGATTATCATGCCCTGGAGGGCTAAGGATGTCTTTGATGGCTCGCCAATCTCCAAATATAAGGTTCCCTCCTGGCTGGGCTGGGTTGTCACAGTGCTATACGGTGCCTTTTCCATCTACCTGATCTATACTTCGTTTAAGTATGCCTGGACGATCATCCGCGGGTTAGGTGCTTTGAGCCCAACTGGTCTGACCTGGTTCGTGGTGATCGTGTTGGGGCTGCTCACCATTCTTAACGCTGTGATCCTGTTGTGGATACTATATCAGGTCATTAAGGGAACCTCTAGCAGTAAGGCCATGCCGCTCATCACGTTGGCAGGACTGATCTTCCTGGGTTTCCTTGACTGGCTGCTGGTTGTGTGGTTCTGGGATCCGAACATATTACCGTCAGCCCTGCCGGCCGTTGGCACTTACAACATCGGATGGTCGAATGTCAGTTCGATGATCTTCATGATGGTCAATTATCTCGTGGCTGCAGCGATTTACTTCGGGTTCAGTGCTTACCGCAGGCGCCAGGGTATTGAAATCGAGAAGGTGTATAAAGAGATCCCAGTAGAGTAGCAAGAGACGTCCATTCTTGTATTTCGCCTTATACCGGGAGTCTGCTGATTGACTCGTGCTTGTGAAGATGTTAAAATATATCGCAATTCTTAGACTGGAGGTGCCCTGATCCCGATACCTCACTCGAACCTTTCAAACTCATAATCCCATCATATCCATCGATACAATTTTTAGTTAGGAGAGAAGGAGAATATGCAAACCAAGAAATTAGTTTTCCAGATTTTCACCCTGACGGTCGTTGCAGCCTTTATCCTTTCTGCCTGCGGCGCTAAAACCACAACTGCGGCATTGAAAGGAGATGAGGGTGTAGCCAAGGGTTACACAGGTTCAGTGGTGAAGAGCGTGCCGCAGAATCTTGTTGCAGCCTGTAAAAAGGAAGGCATGTTGACGATCATTGCCACGCCGCCCGATTGGGCTAACTACGGTGAGATCTTCTATGACTTCCAGGCAACCTCCGGCGTCTTGATTAATTCCCTTGACCCCAATGCTGGTTCAGGTGCTGAACTTGCCGCCATCGAAGCTAACAAGAGTAACAAAGGCCCACAGGCTCCGGATATCGTGGATGTCGGTTATGCCTACGGGGCCCAAGGTATTGCGGCCGGAGATTATCAGGCCTATAAGACCTCAAACTGGGACAAGATTCCTGATAAGGTTTTGGGCATTCCTGCCAAGGATCCGACTGGTCTCTGGATTGGTGGTTACTATGGCGTACTTTCCGTGATCGTGAATACTGCCGTGGTCCAGAATGTTCCGACGAATTGGGCCGACCTGCTCAAGCCGGAATACAAGGGTCAGGTGGCATTGGCTGGCGATCCGCGCACCTCCAACCAGGCAACAATGGCTGTATTGGCTGCTTCGCTCGCCAATGGCGGTTCTCTGGATAATCCCCAGCCTGGTCTTGATTGGTTCAACCAGTTGAACAAGGCAGGGAACTTCGTTCCGGTGATTGCTAAGACAGGCACCATCGCCCAGGGTGCAACCCCAATTGCATTCTTCTGGGATTATAACGCTTTTGGGTATGTTGATGCTTGGAAGGGAAATCCTCCTGCCAAGGTGTTCTATCCTTCCCCCACAGTGGCGAGCATGTACGTCCAGGCCATCAGCGCCTACGCACCTCACCCCAATTGCGCCAAGGTGTGGATGGAAGTCATTCACTCCGATGAAGGCCAGCTGGCGTGGATGAAGGGCTATGCCCATGGTGTCCAGCAGGCTGATCTGGAAGCCCGTGGAGTCATTCCGGCAGATTTGAAAGCCAAGCTGCCCGCCTCAAGTGCATTCTCCTCGGCGGTTTCTCCGACCCCCGATCAGCTAACAGCGTCATTAAATCTGATCAAGACTGGGTGGATGACAACCGTCGGTGTGGAAATCCCGACTCCAGCTCCCTAGTCTAAAATGACTACCTTTGAATCAATTCAGCGGGACGTGCCTCTGGCGCGTCCCGCTCGACCAAAAATGTCCTGGGCCTGGCTGGGGATTTTGCCCTTTTTTATCTTTGCATTCCTTTTCCTTTTATATCCCTCCTCAGCCATTGCCGTCAGAAGTTTTCAAAACGCAACCACACATGCTTTCACTTTTGATAATATTAAGGGTCTTTTTACGGGAAGGGAAGGCCTGTATATTCTAGGGGCATACTCGATCAGCATTAAGATCAGCCTCTTGACCTCTTTGGGTGGCGGGATTTTCGGCTTTTTCCTTGCTTACGCCGCTATCCGCGGAGGCTTGCCGAAATTTACGCGCTCCAGCCTGATGACCTTCTGCGGTGTTGCCTCCAACTTCGCCGGTGTCCCGCTGGCTTTTGCCTTCATTGCGTTGCTGAGTCCAACCGGGATGCTTATCGTCTGGTTGCGAAACCTTGGATATAATCCTTATTTTCATGGTTTTACATTGTATACATTTTGGGGCTTGAGCATTGTTTACATGTATTTCCAGTTCCCCTTGATGGTGTTGATCATCGCCCCGGCAATTGATGGCCTTCGTCGCGAATGGCAGGAAGCGTCTGAGAACTTGGGCGCCAGTTCCTTCCAATATTGGTGGAACGTAGCCCTACCGATTCTCTTTCCTTCCATTTTAGGCACAATGATCTTGCTCTTTGGGAACTCCTTTGGCGCCTTTGCCACCGCCCAGGCATTGACCGGCGGCCAGATCAACTTGGTAACAATCGTGATTGGTTCACAGTTGAGTGGAGATTCGCTTGGCGATGTTGGCTTGGGGTATGCCTTGTGTCTGGGCATGGTGGTTATCATGGCGGTTGCAATTACGTTATATACGATCCTCCAGAGACGGACTGAGAGGTGGTTGCGATGAAACGCGGAAATAGGGCCTGGTGGTGGTTCATCATGATTGTTGGCATCCTCTATTTCTTCTTGCCTTTGATTGCCACTTTCATTTTTTCCCTCAAAGCTAAACTGGGTGTTTTAAGTTTTCTGGCCTATTCCAATGTCCTCAGTGATCCAGATTTTAGGAGAAACTTCCTATATTCCGTACTTTGAGCAGTACTTACAATTGTGTTTGGAATCCTGCTCTTTGTTCCCACGGCTTATTTGATCCGCTTGCGCGTCCCCAAACTACGTACAGCCGTTGAGTTTATTACCTTGCTCCCCTTCGTCATTCCAGCGATTGTATTTGTCTTTGGCCTGGTGCGCACATTCAGCCAACCCCCACTCTTAATAGTCAACAGCCCAGTAGTGCTTATTGCTGGTTACATGGTTCTTTCCATGCCCTATATGTACCGGGCGATCGATACTGGATTGCGTGCTATTGATGTGAAAACTCTGACTGAAGCAGCCCAAAGCTTGGGAGCAGGATCATCGAGGATTCTCTTCGATATCATTTTGCCCAATATTCGCGTTGCCATCTTGAGTGGCGCCTTCCTGAGTTTTGCCATCGTCATAGGCGAATATATCATTGCCCAGTATCTTGCCAAACCGGCCTTTGCCCCTTATATGGCTTATATGATCCAGCAAAAAGCTTATGAACCCGCGGCCATGGCCATTATAAGCTTTGCCCTGACCTGGATTGCGATGGGCATAATTCAATTCGTCGGTCGCGGTGGCGGGCAGGCCCAGGTTGGCGGTGGACATTAAATCAAGCGAGAGTGATTAATAATGGCACATTTGACATTAACCAAAATCTGCAAGGAATTCACTGGAACTGCTGCGGTCAGTGATTTCAGTTTGCAAGTGGAAAAAGGTGAATTTGTATCCTTCCTAGGCCCTTCAGGCTGTGGGAAAACAACTACGCTACGGATGATCGCGGGCTTTGAAGTCCCGACCGCTGGGACAGTAAAAATTGATGATATTGATATTACGAACAAGGCACCTAACCAACGTAATGTCGGCATGGTCTTTCAAGCCTATGCGCTCTTCCCGAACATGACCGTTTCACAAAACATTGGCTATGGCTTGCGAATTCGCAAAGAACCCAAGGCTGCTATTAAACAGCGTGTGGACGAATTGCTTGCCCTAATCCACCTTGAGCAAAAGGGTAATAGCTACCCTCACCAGCTTTCGGGCGGGCAGCAACAACGCGTCGCCCTGGCGCGTGCGCTTGCCAATAAACCTCAGGTCCTATTACTCGACGAGCCGCTCTCTGCGCTGGACGCCAAGATCCGGGTATTGCTGCGCGCGGAGATCCGCGCCATCCAGCGCAAACTGGGATTTACAGCCATTTACGTTACTCACGACCAGGAAGAAGCTCTATCCATTTCGGACCGCATTGTCGTCATGTACGAAGGGAAAATCGAACAGGTGGGTACCCCCTTTGAGATTTACAACTTTCCCCAGACCGCCTTTGTCGCCACTTTTGTTGGGACATTGAACACAACTACAGCCGAAGTGGTTGATCCTGCCAAGCGCCTTTTGAGAATAGACGGTGTCCAGCTGGAATCCTCCGAGGACCTGGATGGTAAACACATAGGCGACAAAGTAACGATTGCGATTCGGCCCGAACGCTTCAATTTTGCCGCCACTGAAAAGAAAGCCAACATTCTAGACTGCAAGATTGAGAACATCACCTTCCTGGGTTCCGTTGTCCGCATCCAGGTTCTGGTCGGCAGCAACCGCTTCTATATGGATACATTCAACAATCCGTTCCTCGAGCTACCCAAGATTGGCGATAAGGACCAAATCACCTGTTCGCGTGAAGCCGTCCTGGTTTTGAAAGGCTAACCATTCGGTGATTTTCTGTTGAGAAAAACCATAAGCAAATTCATCCTTGTGGTCTCCGACGGCCAGCGGTATGACGCTGCCGCTGCGGGAAGGGGACACCTGGGTCATTTGGTGAATGCAAAACTCGCCAGCCTGTACAGAGTGACTGGCGAGTTGCCCAGCATGTCGCGCTCCATATACGAGCCTGTCCGCATCGGTTTGAACCCTTATCCCGAAAATGGGGTAACTAACTGATAGTTTTTACTATAAATTACTCTATGTTAGGAGGTTTACCTTGAAACTCGTTGCCTGTGTCAAGACCACACCCGATACTACTGCTGCAGTCAAGGTTGGGAACGGCAAGGTCACGTGGGGTGAAGCACCCTTGGTTATCAACCCTTGGGATGAATATGCGGTCGAAGCCGCGCTCCGGCTGAAGGAGGCCAACGGTGGCACGGTAACAGCCATTTCGGTCGGCGGTGAAGAAGCCCGGATTGCGCTGAAGCATGCCCTGGCAATGGGCGCTGATGACGCCCTGCTCATTTCCGACCCGGCACTGGGGACTGTTGATCCTCAGGCGGTTGCCCGTATCCTGGCCGCTGCCATCCAAAAGCTTGCTGGCGTGGATCTGGCTTTCTTTGGCCGTCAGGCCATTGACGATGACTCCGGCACCACTCCATCCCAGGTTGCCCGTCTGCTCGGCTGGCCAGCTCTCACCTTGGTCTCGGTAATCAAAGTGGACGGTAGCAACCTGCGCGTAGAGCGTGCCATTGAGGAAGGTCGTCAGATTGTTACTGCCAAACTACCGGCCATCATCAGTTTGGTCAAGGATATCGGAGAGCCGCGCTACCCGTCCTTCATGGGTATCCGTAGAGCCTCCAAGGCCGAGATTCCCACCTGGTCATTATCTCAGATCGGCATTCCTGCTCCTGCTGCTGTGGTTGAATATCTTACTCTGATGAATGCTCCGGTTCGTGAGGTTGTCTGCGAATTGGTCACGGGAGGTAACCCGCAGGAAATTGCCGAACGACTGGTTGATAAGATCCTTGGAGAAAAGCTGCTATGAATACCCTGGTTTATATTGACCATTTCAAGGGCCAGGTCTTGCCCGCTTCCTGGGAGGTAGTTGGGGTTGGGAAGACCCTTGGCAAGGTCACCGGCCTGGTTTTCGGATGCGGTCTGTATACTTTGACGAAGACCGCCTTTGAGTATGGCGTGGATGAAATACTCCTGGTGGACGATGCCAGCCTGGTAGA
>JBEKVG010000028.1:0-12419 GCA_049514195.1 Anaerolineales bacterium
CTTCCCCGGAAAACCGAATATCTCACCGTCCATGACCTTTGCCCCGCCGGTGACTGTGGAAATATTGCATCGTGAAAGCGGCTCTGACCACCTCCTGCCGGCGATTATCGCCCGCGGTCAAATGCTCTTAAAGGATCACGTGGCCTGGATTAATACCCTTGCGGATGGGTAAATTCTTCCAGCAGTTGTCGATAATAGAGGTAATTTTCAAAAGGAATGTCTACACGCACCCGTCCATCTGCCAGCGGTACATACCCACCCTGCTCCAGCAATGGTGGCACCTTCTCCTCGATCTCACGCTGGATGGCCTGTTTGCCTTCTCTCAGCACATCCAGGTCGATCCCTCCGATCAGGCGCAAGTTGCGTCCAAACTCGCCGCGGATCGAGCGATAATCCATTGCAATGGCATTCGTCTCGCAGGCCCACAGGCAATTGATCCCAAATTTCAGCATGCTTGGGATCAACACGCGGGCGTTGGCATAGGTCCGTAGAATGATGATATCCACACCATGGCGCTTTAAAACCTCCAGCACAGGCATGTACGTCGACAGAACAAACTTCTCATACATACGTGGTGAGATCAGTGAGCCGTTATTTCCGCCAATTGGTTCACTAAAAATCGCCGCATCGATCTGGACCTTGGACAGGAATTGCTCAGTTAGCCTTGCCACCATTTCCGCCTCAATGCGCATGATTTCCAGGACATAATCAGGCCTGTCGGTCAGCGATTCAATCACCTGGTAGAACCGCCTCCAATTATCGACTCCCAAGCTCAGGAAAAAACCATGGTGAACCTCCAGCATCAACACATCCTGACGGGCGCTCCAGATCGATATTTTCTTCCGCCATCCTTCCGGTAACCGAGACTCGTTCGGTTTCAACCTGCGGCGTAAGCTGTTCAGCCCGGATATAGAGGTCGGCCAATGAATAAATCTAGGATGGGGATATCCATCAATTTCCACTTCTTCGCGCCCATCGATAGGGAACTTGTCGGTCAGCTCAGCAGCAAAGTCTAATCCCTGCTTGTTCCACTCCCGGATCACTTCTTTCCGGATGCCTTCCTGGAAATATGGCACCCGGTCGGGGTGTCCGTACCGCATTGTCTCAAGAAAACGGGTGCGACTGTTCATATAACATTCCTTTTGGACCAGGAGGATTTCAAACCTGGCAGCTTGCGGAGATTGTCAAGTTGCTTCGACAAATGCGCTTGATCTCGAATGTACTCGAGGGTGACAGCCTGAGGCAACTGCCGAGAGAGAAATCTCTCTAGCAGTTTGTAGTCCATCGTCTGCATAGGCTCGTGAGCGTCGACAAGCCTTCCTTCTCTTCTACGCGGCCCGCTGACGTGAACTTCGATAACCCGCTCAAGGGGCAGCTGCCCCAGAAATGTTTCCACAGGGATGCCCAGACGATTGGCTGAGACCCGCAAGTGACCCGTATCCAGCAGGAAACCGCAACCGGACCGTTCGAGCGCCCGGCAAATAAACTCCGGCCGCGACCAAAAGTCATACCCATCGAATGGGAGCGGCTCAATATTTTCAATCAGCACGGGAACCGGGACAAGTTTGACCAGACGGTCTAGGCGACGGAGCAGCCTGTTCAGTGCCTTTTCCGGATCGGGCAACGGGATACGCTCACCATGCATAAGGCGGTTGAAGTCCTCCGCCTCCCAGACCATGAGATGCACCGAAACCCAGGGACTGCCTGTACAGTCCAGGTATTCCTGGATGCGCTCTTCAACTCCCAAGTTCTCCCCAACCTCAACAATCAGGTTGGTGGCATGGAAGATGAAAGGCAGGTCAGGTAATTTCCTGCGATATGCGGTAACTTGCTCTATCGTGAGCCATGGCCCAACCTCAACCGCATCAACGATAGAATCATCTATGATTATCAAATCCAACAGAGCATCTGAGAGGTCTGCAACCAGGAGGGGGGATTTGCCCATGAGGGACAGCATGTTATCTTGCGCTACGAAGAAGTAGATCATCCATCGATCAGGCCACGTTTGGAGGCCACTGCAATGGCCGCCGCTCGACTATCCACCCCTAATCGGTTATAGATGCTTGCCAAGTGCGCTTTCACCGTCCGCTCGCTGATGCCCAGCCGGACGGCGATTTCCTTACTGCGCTCGCCCAGCGCCACTCCACGCAGCACTTCCAGCTCACGCTCGGTCAAGTCAATTGAAGCTGTCACCGAAGTGCTGGCCTTGCCCACCTTCGAAAGCACGCGGGCAACGATCTCAGGCTTAAGCAGGGTCTCACCGCGCTTCGCTGCCCGGATTGTGTTGAACAGAGTTTCCCGGTCGGTGTCTTTAAGCAAATAGCCCTTGGCTCCGGCGCGCAAACCGCGCATCATTAGGTCA
Organism: Anaerolineales bacterium; assembly: GCA_049514195.1. Taxonomy (GTDB): domain Bacteria; phylum Chloroflexota; class Anaerolineae; order Anaerolineales; family Villigracilaceae; genus UBA877. Next base: position 2,363 of record JBEKVG010000028.1, read on the forward strand.
TCCTCGTTAAACGTGGTCAGGATCACTACCGCTATGTCCGGCTGTTCCACGCGCAGGCGCTCGATGGCCGTCAGGCCATCCATGCCAGGCATGCGCAAGTCCATCAACACCACCTCCGGTTTCAGTTCCGCACATAGGCGTACGGCCTCAGCCCCATCTGCGGCTTCGCCAACCAACTCGAAACCTGTCTGTGTCTCTAGAATCAGACGCAGGCCCTCGCGGATGATCAGGTGGTCGTCAGCAACCAGGATTCGGATAGGCTCAGGCAAGGATAGTACTCTCCAACGGGAATCGTATCACAATCCGGGTTCCTTTTCCCGGTTCACTGTTTATATCAACTCTACCACCCGCCAGGCGGACACGTTCGCGCATGCCCAGCAGACCATAGTGTCCCGTCTGCACCGATTCGGGATCAAAACCCACCCCATTATCAGAGATCTCAATCTCCAGATCCTTTTCCATGCCTCTCAATCGCAAGGTGACATCGTTTGCGCGAGCGTGCCGGGCGATATTGGTCAGGCCCTCTGAAATAGCCCGGATGGCAGTCTCGGCAATCAGTGCAGGCATATCAACCCTGACCTCGATCTTCGGCTTACAGGGAATGCCTGTGGCGTTTGTGAAGTGTTCGGCCTCGTGCAGAACCGCTTCTACCAGGTCACGCTGTGCTGGCTGCCGCAAGGCATCAATTGCCTGCCGGGCCTCCTTCAGGGTGCCCCGCGCCTTTTCCATGGATTGTTGTAGGATAACCTGAGCACGCTCCGGATGATTCCCCGCCAGGTGCGCGTCTGCAGCTTCAAGTTGCAGAATCAGACCGGCCAATCCCTGTGAAAGAGTATCGTGCAGTTCGCGCGCCATGCGCTGGCGCTCTGTCGCAATAGTCAGGACTTCTACACGCATTGCGTACTCCCTTAACTGCCGGTTGGCGGCTTCCAATTCTTTAAGGAGTGACTGGGCGCGTAAACGCGCTGCGGCTTGTTGGCTGTACAGAGTGACATAGATAACCACAAATATGGTCAGGGGGCCCATGGCCACTAGCCACCAGTACCATCCATTCCATTTGACCAGGATGCCATAATTGACGAAGGAAAGGCCCAGGAAAACGACCACCGCGGTAACCGCCCAGCGCGGCTTCTCACTTAATAGGCCGATCGTCTCGCCAATCAACCCCATATATACTCCCACTAACGGGCCGATATTCCCGCCCAAGAAGACAATGGCGAACGCCAATGCGCCTTGAACAACCAGATAGGCTGAAACCTGTCTCCATTTGCCCATACGCACGCTGAACCAATGGAGGGCGATGGTGATAATCATCAGCACGGTGAACGGGATCAGGCGCACCGGTTCCCGAACAGCCACGTTCGTAAAAAGTGATTCAACGTAAACAAACCCAAAGGCAAATGTCAGGATCAGGAAGAACGGCCACTCGACGAAAGATTCGGCATTGGTGCCTTGCTGGTGGAGAAAAGTAAACGGTTTCTTCATGGCAAAGATATTTTATCCCAGTTGGCAGACTTTGCCATTGTGCAAACGTACATGGTACGGAAGAACAGGTGAAAATGTACTCTTTGACCGATGGCAAAACATTCCATTATGCCTATACTATAAGCAATTCGATGTACTTCATTGGGAAAGAAAGGAAAGTGTATGAACGCAATTGAAGTCCTGAATTTGCATAAAGATTTCGGCGAGATCAAAGCCGTGAATGGGGTCAGCTTTGCAGTGGAAAAGGGTGAGATCTTCAGCCTGCTCGGTCCCAACGGCGCCGGAAAAACCACCACCCTCTCCATGCTCTCCTGCCTGCTGCACCCGGATGAAGGCGATGCGGTCATTCTCGGCTATTCCATCCTCAAAAACCCCATGGGGGTCAAATCCGTCCTGGGAGTCGTTCCACAGGAGATCGCCCTTTATGAGGACCTGTCAGCGCGCGAGAACCTGACCTTCTGGGGCAAGATGTACGGACTGCGCGGGGCGGCACTTAAATCCCGCGTTGAAGAAGTGCTGGAAGTCATTGGCCTGTCCGACCGGTCGAAAGAATATATCAAGAAGTACTCTGGAGGCATGAAGCGGCGCGTCAATATAGGGATTGCCCTGCTGCACAAACCGCAGGTCATTTACATGGACGAACCCACCGCGGGTATCGATCCGCAGTCCCGCCGCAGTATCCTGGATTCCGTTATGAAACTAAAGCAAGACGGCACCACCGTACTCTACACCACTCATTACATGGAAGAAGCCCAGGAACTCTCCGATCACATCGCCATCATGGATCATGGCAAAATGATCGCCAGCGGTACCCATGAGCAACTTGTGCAGATCGTCGGCGCGACGGACCGCATCACCGTGACCATCAACACAGAATCCACCAAAGTGATAGGAGCCTGGAAAGCCGTTAAGGGTGTGAAGCAGGTCAGCGCTGCAGATGGGACATTAACCATTCTGGCCGACGACAGCAACCGGGTCCTGCCGCGTTTGTTTGAAACGGCTGCTGCCAATGCGGTCCGCATCACTTCCATTGCCATCCAGGAGCCCAACCTGGAAACCGTCTTCCTGCATTTGACGGGAAGGGCGCTTAGGGATTAGGTCATTAGGAATCAGGGCACCAGGGTACCTGACTACCTGATCACCTTCCTCAAGGAGACACTATGAAAATCTTCGACATTGCCCTCAAAGACATGACCCGCTCCTTCCGCAGTTTGTTCGCTTTGATATTCATGTTCGGCGTGCCCCTGCTGATGACCGGAATGTTCTATTTCATGTTTGGAGGCGCAGCTAAGAATGAGCAGGGTTTCAGCGTTCCAGTTACAAAGGTGGTGGTAGCTAACCTCGATCAAGGTAGTCCCGACTTTGACGTCACTAAGGCCAATTTCCCGGGAGGTTCGCAGGCGCATTCCATGGGTGACATGGTCCTGGCTACCCTGCAGGATAAAAGCTTTGCCAGTCTCTTGGATATTAGCACGGTCGGCAACGCTGAAACCGCGCGGGCTGACGTGGACAGCCAAAAAGCCGGCGTGGCCATCATCATCCCAGCGAATTTTTCCCAGGCATTTTCAGATCTACAGGGGCAAGTCACGCTCGAACTGTACAAGGATCCCAGCCTCGCGCTCGGCCCAGGCATTGTAGAGTCCGTCATGTCGCAGTTCATGGATAGCATGTCCGGCGCGAAGGTGGCAGTGGATGTGGTCACGCGGCAAAGCGGGAGCACGGACCCCGCCCTGATCGGGCAGGTGGTGGCGCAGTACGTTGCCGCCGCTCCTTCCGGTGACCAGGCTGCTGCATTGCTGGACCTGCACGCTCCCGCCGCCGCAAAACCTGCTGCCAGCACTATAAGCATCATTATCAGCTTCATAATGGGAGGTATGACCATTTTCTATGCCTTCTTCACAGGCACTTCCACCGCCCAGACCATCCTGCGTGAAGAAGAGGATGGCACCCTGCCGCGCCTGTTCACCACCCCAACAAGCCACGCCACCGTGTTGGGCGGAAAGTTCCTGGCCATTGGCCTAACGGTCGTGGTCCAGATGACTATCCTACTCATCCTAGGCCGCCTGATCTTTGCTATCCACTGGGGCAGCCTGCTGTCACTGGCCATCGTGACCACCGCTACCGTCCTGGCTGCCTCCACCTTTGGCATCTTTGTCATCTCCCTGTTGAATAGCAGCAAACAGGCTGGTTCGGTAATGGGAGGCGTTCTGACCATCACCGGCATGCTGGGTATGCTCAAGATCTTCACCATGGGTGCGGGTGCCAGCCCGGCCTGGGCCGACAGTGCCTCGCTGTTCGTCCCGCAAGGCTGGGCCGTACGTGGTCTCAGCCAGGTGATGAATGCCGCCTCCATGACAGATATCCTGCTTACCTGCCTGGCGTTGCTAGGCATGAGCGTAGTCTTCTTCCTGATTGGTGTGCTGCGCTTTCAGAAACGGTATGCCTGACCTCGCCCCCCTGCCCTCTCAATCCTTTTGGTACACTTCGCGGTCCCATGGGAAGAGGGGATAAAAGAAAGAGTACCCTATGAACCGTATCTTCGATATTACTCTTAAAGATCTTGTGCAAATCATCCGCGACCGTAAGACCTTCCTCTTCTTGCTAGTCATGCCTATCGGCTTCACCCTGCTATTTGGATTGGCCTTCGGCGGGTCTGGCAAAATAACCGACACGCGCCTGCCGGTGGGTTACCTGGACCAGGATGGCGGCCTCATCAGTTCCCAATTGAAGGACCTGCTGTCCAACTCCACCGTCATCCGCCTTGACACAACTCCTGGCCAGACTCCAAGCGATCTGGAGGCACGGGTGGGCAAAGGCAAATTAGCCGCTGCCGTAATTGTCCCGGCTGGATACACTCATGCGTTAAGCATCGGAAACCCAATCAAATTGGTTTTCTACGCCGACCCATCTCAGCTCTCCAAAGCCACAGTGCAGTCAGAGCTTCTGGTGGTGACCAACCGGCTGGAAAGCGCTGTACGCACCGCCTTTATCGCCGAAAAAATAGAGAACAATCCATCCGCATTCGACCCCGCCCTCACCCAGGCACTGGCCGCCTGGCAAAACCCTCCCATCCGGGTTTCGATTACCTCCGGTATATCCCCCAAGCCGCAGAACCAGAACATCATGTCCATGGCGCAGTCTTCCCCGGCCATGATGCTTCAATTCGCCATTGCCGGCTTGCTGACGGCAGCAGCAGTGATCGTCAACGAGCGCCGCACCCGCTCCCTGCAGCGTCTGTTGACCACGGCTGCTTCCCGCGTCCAGATCTTATTCGGCCATTATCTGGCCATCTTTATAATGATCTTCTGCCAGTTCCTGATCCTGATCCTCTTTGGCCAGATGTTGCACGTGGACTACCTGCGCCTGCCTCTGGCAACCTTGCTTGTAGCTCTGGTCAGCGCTGCCTGCATCGCTGCACTCGGTCTGTTGATCGGTGTGCAGGCGAAGTCGGAGGAACAGGCGGTCGTCTTATCGCTCATTCCGATGTTCATCCTCTCCGGGCTGGGCGGCGCCTGGGTTCCACTCGAATATACAAGTGCGACTTTTCAGTCCATCGGGCACGTCTCTCCAGTCGCCTGGGCCATGGACGGTTTTAAAAACATCGTAGGACGCGGGCTGGGTTTCAACTCGGTCCTGCTACCGGTCGCTGCCCTGGCTGGATATGGGCTGTTTTTCTTCCTCCTGGCTGCCTGGCGTTTTCATCGAGTCAGTGAATAAAAAAACAAAAAAGGGCTGCGTGGCGCAAAACGCTCCGCAGCCCTTTTTCCGCACATTTCATAGGTATAATTACCATACCATTTGCACATCGAAAAACAGAACGCGGGTTTTATCTCATAGTACCGGCATCTCATTCCTGACCATAGGAGAGTTCCCAACATGACCACCACCATCCGCGACCGTCTTCCCCCCCTGAGAAAATTTCTCTACGCCATCAGCGACTTCACTTTCTCCTTCACCGATACCACCATGTCGGTGCTCTGGGCCATTTTCATGACCGACGTGGTAGGGTTGAAACTCTCCAATGCCGCACTGGTAATTTTAATCGGGCGAGTCTGGGACGCCATCGACGACCCGCTCTTTGGCTACGTGACCGATCGGACACGCTCACGCTGGGGGCGGAGGCGGGTTTTCCTGCTCTTTGGGGCCATTCCCTTGGGTCTCACCTTCGCCATGCTGTGGTTCCGCCCGTCCACACAGAACCCGATCCTGCTGACGGTCTATTTCACCGCTGCCTATATGTTTTACGATACCTGTTACACCATGATCACTATGCCTTACTACGCCCTGACGCCCGAACTGACCCAGGATTACGACGAGCGCACCTCCCTGACCATGTACCGCATGGCCTTTTCGATTATTGGCAGCCTGGTTGCTTTTGTCGTTCCTCTGATGATTATTGGGACGATGCACCCGGAAAACGCGCCGCGCGTGTTTATGATGGGGGCCATTTTCGGCGCCATTTGCGCTATCCCACCCCTACTGGCCTTCTTCGGGACGCGCGAGCGGCCTGAATTCTATAAGCAATCTCAGCCGAGTGTTCGGGAGTCCGTGAAAGCAATTTATAAGAACCGCCCTTTCCTGTTCTCAGCTGGGATATTTCTCTTCACCTGGACGGCCATTGACGTCATCCAAGTTTTCATGCTGTATTTCCTGAAATACCGCATGAAGATGGAAGCTCAGAGCGACACCATCCTGGCAACTATCTTTGTCACAGCCCTAATCGTGCTGCCCCTGTGGAACTGGATCTCGGAAAAGACGGATAAGCGTAAGGCTTATATTGCTGGGATGATCTTCCTTTCGACCGTTATGATCACACTGATTATGCTCAGCCCGGTCACGAATTTTACATTCATCATTATTATCGCAGTGCTGGCCGGGATCGGCGTCTCGGCAGTGCATGTGCTCACTTGGTCCATCATTCCCGACGCTGTCGAAGTGGATCAACTGACCACCGGTCAGCGCCATGAGGGAATCTTTTACAGTATGTGCACGTTCTTCAAAAAAATCGCTTCCGCCATTATCGTCCCGACAACCCTGATGGTGCTGCAGTGGAGCGGTTATGTTTCCAACGTGGCCAGCCAGAAACCCTCGGCTATCTTGGCCATCCGCGTGCTGATGGGGCCAACGCCTTCGCTGCTCTTGCTGGCGGGAATCGCATTTGCTGCCTTCTATCCGCTCAGCCGTAGCGGGCATGCCCAGACCCGCGCAGAGATCGCCGCCCGCCGGGAAACCAAACCAGGTGCTTGAGCACTTGAAAATAATCATTTCATCTTTTCTTTATGATCCTTGCCACCCTTTGTTACATCCAGCACGATGGCTGCACGCTGATGATCCACCGCGTCAAACGGGCGGACGATATCCACCTCGGCAAGTGGAACGGCCTGGGTGGCAAGTTTGCACCTGGCGAATCGCCGGAGGAGTGTGTGCGCCGGGAAGTGCGCGAGGAATCCGGGTTAGAGATCCGACATCCCAGCCTATGCGGATTGCTGATGTTCTCTAGTTTCAAAGGGAATGACTGGTACGTCTTCGTCTTTACGGCGCGGGAATTCAGCGGGGAAATGAAGGAAAACGAGGAAGGCTACTTGGAATGGATCTCCGACGATGAGCTCGAGTCCCTGCCGCTCTGGCCGAGTGACCACATGTTCCTGCCCTGGATCAGGCAGGGCCACTTTTTCTCAGCCAAATTCATCTATGATGGGGAGGAGATGAAGGAACACACCGTAGCATTCTACCCGTAGGGTTCAGTAGGAAGTGTAGGATAGAAAGAAAATGAATGTTGAGGCTAGTGAGGGAGGAATTTAGCATCCCTTCCCAATCACCTTGATCTCGTCTGGTTGATTCGGAATGAGGCACAGGAACTCGAAATTCTCCTCCCCAATGTTCTGGTACCAGGGGGGTACGCCCTCCGGGATGAAGACTACATCCCCGGCTTTGACATCGAACTGTTCCTCTCCGATCCCGATCATGGCGTGGCCCTGGAGCACATACTGCTCATGCTCAACCGTGTTGGTATGGTTTGGCATCCCGCCCCCGGGTTCCATTACGAAACGCCGCATCGCAAAATGCGGCCCTTCCTGCGCAGAGATCAGGATCTGCATGGTGGTCGAATCCCCGTCCTTGACGACATGGGCCGGTACATCCTTCCCGTGTTTAACCGCCATAACCGCCTCCATTCACGCATTACTCACTGCTCTCTAATACCTTTTTACTTAATATTTTTTACTCCCCCGCTTCTTCCTTGTTCCTGATCGTCCCTGCCTCTACTTGCCATACCTCAGCTTTTTCAACAAACTCGGGCGCGAACAATTTAAGATCGGTAGTGGTCAGAACGGCCTGCTCGATCTTATCCAGGTACCTCAGCAAGTCCAGCCGCCGTTGGATATCCAATTCGGCCAACACCTCGTCGAGTAGCAAAACCGGCCATTGACCGGTGCGGGCTTTCATCCATTCAATCTCGGCCAACTTGAGCGCCAGTAGCGCCGTGCGCACCTGGCCGCGCGAACCGTAATCCGACAGGTCGATACCGTTGGCGAGGAAACGTAGTTCGTCCCGGTGTGGACCCAGCACCGTCATGCCCCGGCGGATCTCCTCGTTGCGGGTTTGCACCAGCGCATCCAGGAATCCCTGCCGGATAACCTCTTCGCTTAGGCCATTTCGTTGCACAGGGGTTTTGAGCGCCATCGCAATCTGCCCCTCTGGGTGCGGGAGAGGATCATAGGCGGGCTGGTAGTGCAACCGCAGCACTTCCGTCTCTTGTGTCAGCTCCCGGTGGATGCGGGCAGCCAGTTTGTCGATTTCCTGCACGGCCTGGATGCGTCGTAGAATGATAGCCGATCCCGAACGGGAAATGGAATCATCCCAGAAATCCAACTGTGATAAATCCCCGCCGCGCTCAGCCAGCTGTTTGAGCAGGGCATTCCGCTGGCTCAGCGCCTCAGCATACTCGCTTAACTGCCTGGCATAACCCGGCATAGTCTGCGCAAGTGCCAAGTTCAGGTAACGGCGGCGGGCTTCAGGCCCACCCTCGATGATCTCGGTCATCTGTGCCACGAAAATTACGGCGTTGAAATGCCCAATGACTTCCGCTAACGGGCGCTTGACGCCATCCAGCAGGATTTCCTTGCGCAGGCGCTGGCCGGTGACCCCGGCTGCTTCGAGCACCAGCCGAACCTCAAGCCTGTGTTTTGCTAAGCCGCGAGTATACTCAGCCACCAGCCGTCCCACTGCCAGCTCTTTACGGGCCTCAATGAAATTGACCAATTGCCGGTCGGTATGGGTCTGAAAGGAAGTGAACGCCGCCAGGAAGTAAATGGCTTCCAACACGCTGGTCTTACCTTGGGCGTTATTGCCGGTCAGCAAAACAACCCGCCGGGGAATGTCCATATCCAGGCGGGCGAAACTGCGAAAATTGGTGAGAGAGAGGTGAGTCAGGTGCATGATTTACTTGGTGCCGGATGTCAAGCACCCTGTCAACCGGACAGGTTGGGGGTTAAACATTATCTCGCACCGGTTCCTCTGGCTCGGGTCTCCAAACCCTGACGGCACGATCAGTAAAAACGACGCCGTTGATGTGATCGACTTCGTGCTGAAAGATTCGAGCCGTCCAGCCTTTGGCTTTAATCTTGACGGGCTTCCCATGGCGTGTCTGCCCTTTAACTGTCACCGTCAGGGCACGTTCCACCTCACCGTGCAGGCCGGGGATGGACAGGCAACCTTCGATGCCCAACTCAGTTTCTGCGGAAATCTCTTTAATTTCAGGGTTTACCACGGCAAAAAGTTTCTTGGGAGCGTCTTCCTGCTCCTCATCCTCAGGGTATTCGACCACGATGACCCTGCTGGGGATTCCCACCTGCGGAGCAGCCAAGCCAACGCCGGGAGCGAGGCGCATAGTCTCGATCATATCGTTTATCAGGGATTGCAAATCAGCGTCAAACCGGGTAACTGGATGCGCTTTACGGCGCAGAATAGGATCAGGCAGGGTGACAATTTTGCGGAGCGGCATGGTTCACCAATAAATGAAAAGGATTGAGTGCCTATTTTACTTCATTTATCGGTAAGGTGTCATCCGGTTTACTGTCACCCGGCGCCCCCTCTTCCCGTCGGAGCTGCTGTTCGTTGTGGAAATAGGCTGCAAACCAGTCGGCAGTGCGTTCGCGCTCGGCTTTAATAGTTTCCTGCTCTTTTTTGGTGATCTTTTCCAACCGGCGGCGCTCAATATCCTGCTGCACTGCGGAGGGATTGAAAACATTTTCGAACGCCATTTGCCTGCCACCCCCGATGGTGATATACACCGTTCCGTAATTAAAGAAAAGCTGTAAGATACCAATGCGCTTGTGTTCTATGGACAGGATGTTTTCCAGAGCGGCAATATCGCTGGTCACCTGCCCTAGAGGCGTTTTATCAATATCCATGATCTGGTCGGGAGTGACCTGAAAGATATCATTACTCCAATCGATGTACTCATAGATCCCCCATAGTAAAGAGGCTACATACAGAATCGCCCAAATAAAGTATATCAAGCCCGCATCTGCCTTGAAGAGTGAGGCAATGTTGGCAGTGGGCCTGAAGATCT
>JBEKVG010000029.1:0-12314 GCA_049514195.1 Anaerolineales bacterium
CGCGCCGTTTGCTCGATCGTGCTATCGCTGGCTGAGATCACGGTCAGACTATTGTCACTCTTAACAGTAATGCGGGCCACCTTGCCTGCTTCAACCTGCTGCGCAACCTGACTGATGGTTAATGGCCCCTGTGCACTTGGTTGCTTTTGAATATTGAAATATACCATTGCCACGATCGCGATGAAGAGCAGCAGATAGATAATATACGATTGATTTCGCGATTTCACATGGACCTCCTGTCCGTAAAGGCAGATTATACCAACCTATGGAGTACTATACCAGATTCGCAGAATATATTATACAAAGTTCTAATAAATTCAACTTACCCATATTGGAGACTTATTTCTATCAAATAAACGAGTTTATAATTGGGATTCTAATAAGGTTCCAACATGCATAAATATATAACCCTTTTCATCCTGCCTTTGCTCCTGGTCTTTTCAGCAATCCCGGTTTCCGCCCAAACTCCCACGGCTTCCTCCGGACCCATTTACATTGTTCAAGAGGGCGATACGTTATGGGGTATTGCCAGTCTCTTTAATGTGAGCGTAAACGATATCCAGACGATTAACAACATGACAACCACGGATATTTTCGTCGGGGACAAGCTGATTATCCCTGGTCTGGAGGGTTTAAGCGGGACCCTGGTAATAAAACCGGTGCCCTTTGGTGAGACCCTGGAGAGCTTGAGCCGTCAATATCGGATAGACCCGGCCACCCTACGCAAGCTTAATCACATCGTCAGCCCGACAGAACTGTATGTCGGTTACCAACTCATTGTTTTACAACAGGACAACCAGTCAGCATGGACAGCCCGGACCAGTCTGGGGCAGGGGGAAACCATGTTGGAGCTGGCCGTCAAGGAGAAAAGCGACCCCTGGACAATTGCGCAGATCAATGGCCTCACAGGGCCTTCCGCCGGATTGCCTGGTGATACCCTTTATCTCCCTTCTGGCACTTCCACCGCCGCTCCCTCGGGACTGCCTGCCACTCTCGCGTCCGCAGAAATGGACCCTTTGCCACTCATACAGGGTACGACTGCACAGATCAAAGTTGTCACTTCACAAACGGTAACTCTGGGTGGACTGCTGGTAGACCAGCCTCTGCACTTCTTCCCCACGGATGCCAATACGCAGGTGGCGCTACAGGGCGTCAATGCCATGCTGGACCCGGGTGTGTATCCGCTACGGTTGGATGTCACCGAGGCGGGTGGGGCAATCCAGTCGTTCGAGCAAATGGTGTTGGTGAAATCTGGGGATTTTCCCAATGACCCAGCTCTGGAGGTGGACCCGTCCACGATTGACCCTGCAGTGACCGGTCCGGAAGACCAATGGTTGGCCTCTTTGACATCTGTGGTTACGCCGGAAAAGTATTGGAACGGGGCTTTTCAATTACCGGTTGCCAGCCCATATTGCATCCGGGCGGGTTTTGGCGACCGCCGATCCTACAATGGCGGGGTCCTGCATAACTTTCACACCGGGATCGATTTTGGTGTCTGCTCCCAGGCTCATCCGTTCGATATCTATGCCGCCGCGGATGGGGTAGTGGTTTTCACAGGCCTTAAGACGGTGCGCGGAAATGCTACGATCGTTGATAACGGCGAGGGAGTCTTTACCGCCTATTATCACCAATCAGAGATCGGCGTAAAAGTCGGGGACCATATCAAGGCCGGACAACTGATCGGGAAAATTGGCGCCACGGGTCGTGTCACTGGCCCACATCTTCATTTTGAAGTATGGGTGAACGGCATCCAGGTGAACCCGCTCCAGTGGCTGAAAAGTACTTTTCCCCATTAGTTGTATCAGCCTGCTTATGCTTGGCTCTTTTTGACCCATCCCCAGAGGCATCCAATGGATAGAAGAAATAATTTTCTGGGTAAGTCACATCATGGTAAAGGATTCCCTCGCAGATAAATTTGGACTTGACCATCTAGGGATTATGAAACCTTTAACCCTCGTTCACACGGTCTTGCTTGTCGCCATTATTATTCTATCGGCATGCAGTTCCCAAAATGGTGCTTTCCCGGCTGTTTGCAAGACTGATGCAATCGGTTGCGCAGTTTTTGAACCCGGCCAGACTCTCAAAATCGGCATAGATACCCCTCTGACCGGTGACAAAGCATTTTTTGGCCAGGATATTTTGCAAGCTTCCAAGATTGCCGTTTCGGATGCTGGAAATTTCAAGGGTTTTGCCTTTGAATTAGTCACTGGAGATGACGATGGCACTACCGAAAGTGGCGCGGCTATCGCCAATACGTTCGTTGGCGATCCACAGGTCATTGCCATTGCCGGTTCGCTTTTCTCCGATGCTACCAAAGCTGCCATGCCCATTTACGAAGCTGCTGGCGTGTCGATGATGTCGCTCACAGCCACCAACTCGACCATGACCGAGCAAAGCTCCAAGATTTTTAATTGTGCTGGTATCACCGATGCCACCCAAGGGAAATCCGCAGCTCAGTACCTTTACAACGTCCTGAAGGTTAAAATGATTGCCATCGTCTACGACGGTCAGGCTTTTAGCCAGGGTCTTGTCCAGGTTGTCAATGACCAGTTTACAGCTCTCGGTGGCAAGGTGGTAGCCGTCCAAGCCATCAACCCTGGTGAATCCGACTACAGCGCAGTTTTGGCTGATGTTGCCTCCAAGAAACCCCAGGCACTTTTCTACGGCGGTTACACCGCTGAAGCAGTAGTAATTGTCAACCAGATGAAACAGGCTGGCCTCACGGGCGTAGCCTTCTTCGGTGATGAGAACACCTTCAGCCAGGAATTCCTTGACCGCACCGGTGAAAATGGCCGAGGCGCTTACTCCACCGCCCTCACGCCGCCCATGTCGGATGCCCGGACCAGGTTCGATTCTGCTTATCTGGCCACCTACGATCAACCTGTCGGTAAGCTCTCGCCCTACACCTGGATTGCTTATGACTCTGTGGCTGTCCTTATCAAAAACATCGAGAGCGTTGCTGTCGCCAGTGATGGCAAGTTATACCTACCGCGGGCTGCTCTAGTCATAGCCATCCGTGAAACCAAGGATTACCGGGGTCTCTCCGGAACGCTCACCTGCGACATCAACGGTGCATGCTCAGATTCCAGCCCAGTCTACTATATTGACAAGGCTGGCAATTGGGTGGAAGCCCCCCTCTAGGTCCAAACCTCGGATAAACCTCGGATAAACCATTGACAATATCCTTATTAAGCATATAATCACCCCCAATACTTGAAAGACGCTGAAGAGGACTAGTAAGCATTATACGGCGGATCAGAGAGCAGGAACTATTTGGTGAAAGTCCTGCCCGCACGATGAAGTTGAATGGGCCTTGGAGTCGCAGGACGAAAGATGGTTAATAGACACCAGTCTAAGAGTACAAACCATCAAGTAATCTGAGCCGGAAACCGCAACCGTTATCCAGCGGAGTCACTAGAAGACAATCAGGTTATCTGATTGTTGACTGCTGATTACAAGAGTGAGGCTGGCTTTTCCCTGTGCATCATGCAGGGATTTTTTATTAAGTCAACCTAATTCGGGTGGCACCACGGATCACGCGTTCGTCCCGTTCTTCAATTGACGAACGCGTTTGCGTTTAAGGAGAAGAAACATGTACCCCATCGCTTTCCACCCACCCTGAAGGTCATTTGTATCCTGACCCCCTACTACACGATTCTAATTATCTTATCCATAAATACCTGATCTCAGAAAGGAGATTCCCATGACTAACCAAATTCGTTTTCTTTTGAACGAAACCGACCTGCCAAAATTTTGGTACAACATCAATGCTGACAGCCCGGTCCCACCGGCGCCGGTGCTGAACCCAATGACGAAGGAACCAGTGACACCTGATTTCCTCTCGGTGCTCTTCCCGATGGAACTCATTAAGCAGGAAGTCAGCAACGAGCGTTATATAGAGATCCCAGAAGAGGTACAGGAAATCTATAAGCTGTACCGTCCCACCCCACTCGTCCGAGCGCGTCGTCTGGAGAAGATGCTTGACACACCTGCCCACATCTACTTCAAGAATGAATCTGTCTCGCCGGTGGGCAGCCATAAACCGAACACCGCCATCCCGCAGGCCTTTTACAACAAAGCCGAAGGGACGAAAGCCATGACCACCGAGACCGGCGCCGGTCAGTGGGGCACCGCGCTGGCGATGGCCTGTAACTTTTTTGGTATGGATCTGGAAGTCTATATGGTAAAAATCTCGTATATCCAGAAACCATATCGCCGCATCTACATGCAGACCTTCGGTGCGCAGGTCTTCGCCAGCCCGACCGACCGCACCGAATTTGGCCGGAGCCTGCTTGCCATTGACCCCGACAACAATGGCTCATTGGGTATTGCCATCTCGGAGGCAGTGGAAGTGGCCGTCCGCTCCGGCGGAACGAAGAAGTACAGCCTCGGTTCGGTGCTGAATCATGTGCTGATGCACCAGACCGTCATCGGCGAGGAGGCCCTCAAGCAGATGGACCTGGCGGGGGAGTACCCGGACGTGGTCATCGGCTGCGTGGGCGGCGGCTCGAATTTTGCCGGGATCGCCTACCCGTTCCTGCGCCAGAACCTGAAAGACGGGCAGCGTACCCGCCTGTTGGCCGTTGAGCCGACCGCCACCCCCTCGCTGACCAGGGGTGTGTATGCCTTCGATTACGGCGATACGGCCCAGATGGCTCCCATTGTGAAAATGTACACGCTCGGACACACTTTCATGCCGGCCGGCATCCACGCCGGTGGGCTGCGTTACCACGGTATGGCCCCGAGCATTTCGGCGCTGTATAACGCCGGCTACATCGAGGCGGTAGCCGTGCCACAGATCGGGACCTTCGAAGCGGCCGTGATGTTTACCAAGGCGGAAGGCACCATCCCCGCGCCCGAGTCAGCCCACGCCATCCGTGTGGCGATTGACGAGGCTTTGGATGCCAAAGCCAAAGGGGAGAAGCGCGTCATCCTGTTTAACCTGTCCGGCCACGGGCACTTTGACATGACTGCCTATCAATCCTACCTGAATAACGAATTGGTGGATTATGAGCATCCAACTGAAGCGATCAAGGAGGCCATGCAATACCTTCCGCAGGTGCAAATTTAACCATAAGGCAAGAATAACTACCCAAAAACCCATCTTGGAATGGAATAAGACTGAAAGTTCAGGGCGGCAATAATTGCCGCCCTGACTGTTTTAAGAATATAATCCAGCCATGCCAACTGCAGAAATCATCACCATCGGTACCGAACTCCTGCTCGGTGAGACCGCCGACACCAACACCCGTTTCATCGCGAAAATCTTGCGCGGACTGGGCGTGGACCTCTACCGCACCCAGACAGTCGGGGATAATGCCGGGCGGATCGCCAGGGCAGTGAGCGAAGCCCAGCAGCATGCCGATATCGTCATCACCACCGGCGGCCTCGGTCCGACCGTAGATGATCCCACTCGCCAAGCCATTGCCGAGGCCATTGGTGTGGCACTCGAATTTCATCCGGAACTCTGGGAGCAGATCGTTGCCCGTATCGGCCGGTATGGGCGCATGCCCACGGAGAACCAAAAACGACAGGCTTACATTCCCAAAGGCGCCATCGTAATTGAGAATCCTGTTGGCACGGCCCCGGCTTTCATCGTCGAAACCAGGGACGGCGCGGTCATCACACTGCCGGGTGTGCCGCGCGAAATGGAAACCCTGCTTACCGAGTCGGTTGTCCCCTACTTGCAGAAACGCTTCGATTTACATGATATTATCAAAATCCGCACACTGCACATCAGCGGGCTCGGCGAAGGCGTGCTGGATTGCCAGGTTGGTGACCTAGAAACCCTCAACAACCCAACCGTTGGATTGACCGCTCACTCCGGCATTGTGGATATTCGCATCGCCGCCAAGGCCAGCACGCCTGCCGAGGCTGAAGATATGATCGCCAAAGTTGAGCAAGACATCCGCGACCGGCTGGGAAAGAATATCTTCGGCACAGACAGCGATACCCTGGAAGGCATTACACTTGATGCTCTGGCACAGCGAGGCTGGACCCTGGCATGTTTCGAGAGGGGTCTGGATGGCGCGCTGCAAAGGCGCCTCGAACGGGTGGAGCACCCGGCCTATCGCGGCGGGAGAGCTGACACGAGCCGGGAGGAGACACTGGCACAAGCCACCGAAGCAGTCCGGCAGGAGTTCAATGCAACCGCCAGCATCGGAATGGCCCTTTCCATCTCTAGCGAGAAACAGGGTATTGACGTTGTCACCATCACCCCGCTCGGACATAAAGAGCGATACCTCCCCTACGGCGGGCATCCCAAGAATGCCGCACGCTGGGCTATCAATACCGCCCTCGATCGGTTGCTCCGTTTCGCGCAGGGGTTAGGCTAGGCATGCCGGAATCCTAATTAAGGAAAGTAAATGACTAAACCAGCAGATCTTCTTCTCGTTAATGCCCTCGTCCTGACCATGGACGAGGAAATGCACCAATACGAACCTGGTGCAGTTGCTGTCAGTGGGGATAGCATCATCGCCGTTGGGAGTGAGGCGGAAATTCGTAATGCATATACCGGGATGCAAACCATCAATTGTACCGGTAAAGTGCTGATGCCAGGACTGGTCAACGCCCACACCCACGCCCCGATGACACTGTTACGTGGCCTGGCCGATGACTTACGCCTGGACGTCTGGCTAATGGGTTATATGATGCCGGTCGAACGTGAGTTCGTTTCGCCCGACTTCGTCCGCCTGGGTACGCAACTGGCCTGCGCTGAACTAATCCGTACAGGCGTCACCTGTTTCGCCGACATGTACTATTTTGAGGAAGACGTGGCGAAAGTCACCGCTGAAGCTGGCTTACGCGCAGTCTGCTCGCAGACCGTGCTCAAGTTCCCCACGCCGGATGCTGCCTCGTATGAGGATTCGTTGGCCGCGGCACGGGATTTCATCCAGCGCTGGAAGGGGCATGCCTTGATTACCCCGTCTGTCGCGCCACATTCGCCTTACACCTGCACGCCAGAAATCCTGCATGCCACAGCCCAATTGGCCGTCGAGTTCGACGTACCCCTGCACACCCACATTGCTGAGACCGCCCTGGAAGTGGAAAATATGCGCCGTGAGAATGGGATGCCGGTTGTTCCTTATGTCAAGAAACAGGGCCTGTTCGACGCCAAAGTGCTGGCGGCGCATTGTGTACACATCGATGAGGGCGAGATGCGCACCCTGCTGCATGCTGGGGCGGGCGTGGCACATAATCCATCCTCGAATCTGAAATTGGCCTCCGGCTTTGCTCCGGTCAAGAGGATGTTGGAACTGGGTTTGAACGTCGGGATCGGGACGGATGGCCCCGCCTCCAATAACGACCTGGATATGTTCGAGGAAGTGCGTCTGGCTGCCTTCGTAGCAAAAGCTGTTAGCAACGATCCCACTTCCGTTCCGGCAAGGACGGCACTGACAATGGCCACCCGCTTAGGGGCACGCGCGTTGCATCTCGGGGCTGTAACCGGGTCGCTCGAACCAGGCAAGCGCGCCGACCTGATTCTGGTGGATATGTCACCTCTGCACAACTCGCCGCGCTTTCGCCGTGACCAGGATAACCCATATGCTCAATTGGTTTATGCTGCCAAGGCCACCGATGTCAGCGATGTGATGGTCAACGGTAAATGGTTGATGCAAGACCGGAAGTTGTTAACGTTCAATGAAGCCGAACTAGTAGCTGCCGCCAATGAATATGCCCGGAAAATCGACATCTTCCTGATCGAGCGTGAACAATCCGTCTTTTCAAAACTGGTTGCCCTGGGCGGCTCCGCGGAGGAAGAGTCCTTCGAGGTGCAGGTCAAAGTCAAACTGGACAACCCGGACACGGTATTGGAAGCAATAAAGAAGCCAGAGATTCAAGTCCTGCGCAAGAAACATTACCACCAGCACGACGCTTACTTTACGTTTGTTGATCCGGCGCAAGGCCGGCTGCGTTATCGCGAAGATGAGATCATAGATGACAAGGAACAGATCATCGGCGTGCGCGGCCGGCTAACTCTGATTGGCCCCTCCCGGGAGGGCGATTTCGCCTACAATGTTCTGCTGTCGCGCATCCGCTACTTTGCTCCAGCGACCAATAGCCTGCGCTTCTATCGCGAGTATTTCGAGCCCAGTGTCGAAACACTGATTGACAAGGACCGTCTGCGCTGGCTGGTGCGATATAAGGATGAAGAGTTTTTCATCAACCTGGACCGCCTCGACACGCCAGACCTGGGTACCTATCTGGAAATCAAGAGCCGCACATGGAGCCGCCGGGATGCCGAAGATAAGGCCCAGTGGACCAGCGAACTCATCACCCTGTTAGGTGGGTCTCTGGAGAAAACCGTCACGAAGGATTACGTCGAGATCGCTGACGAAAAATGATTCACGGGCAATCATTCTGGTGATGCTGTTCCAATGTTTCGGCGAAGTTATGCAAGCCCGATTTGTCACAGCGGGCCTGGAAATAATAGTAATTACTTTGGGCGGGGGCAGCGACCGCCTGCAAAGCCGCCAGGCTTGGATTGGAGATCGGAGCCGGAGGCAATCCCGGATAGACATACGTATTGTAGGGTGAATTGAATTGCAGAGCCAGCTTAGAAAGCGGGTTCGTCCACCAGGTGGCCTGAGTAGTGTTATAGCCAAGGGCATATTGGACGGTTGGATCAGCCTGGAGGGGCATGTTCCTCGCCAGCCGGTTGAAAAAAACCGAAGCGATCATCGGCATTTCATTATCTACAATGGCCTCGCGTTGGATGATCGAGGCTAAAATCACAGCCTGATAAACGGTCAGACCGTGGCTAGAAAAATCGCTGCGAAGCTCAGGAGTCAACTTGGAAGCAAAATCCTGCAGCAGGAGGGAGACCAATTGTTCACCAGAAGTGGTGCGTGGCAGGATATATTTGCCCGGGGGAAAGAATCCTTCGGCACTGGCACCGGCGGGCAAGAATTCAGGGGGATTGGGGGGAGCGGAGGCGGCCGCCAAAAATGCCTCGGGTGCGATACTTAGGCCCGAGGTTGGGAGCGAAGCGGCAATCTCCTCCATCCGCCAGCCGGGCAGGATGTTGAATGCCACCTCCGTCAGTGTAGTGGACTTCAGCATATCGGCGATCTCACGCCCGGAAAGGGCAGGGCTGAGACGGTACGTACCGGTCTGGATGGTCCTATCCGCTCCCGTCCATAGCAGGTATGTACGAAATGTCTGCGCATCGCGGATTAAGCCGGCCTCTTCCAGGCATTTTGCAATCGAGGGGACTGTATCGCCGGCTTGGATTACAAAAACCTGTTCCTTTCCGACAGGGTCACGCGGCTGGGTCAAATCCCCGGCGTGCCAGACCAGGTCAAGCCCATAACTGAGGCGCTGAAAGACATTCAAGGATGGCCCGGGTGCACCAAAGGACTGCCAGGCCAGCCTTGGAACATAAACGAGTATTGCAACCAGCACCAGGCCAATAATTAGAAAAAAGAGGATAAGACCGGGAAGGCAGGAACGCTTACGTTTCATGTGCGGGATTGGCGTCCAAATAGGATTGCAGAAGGACGGTGGCGGCCAGGTCATCCAGGTGACCGGAGCGGCGCTTGCGTGAAGCACCCATCTGGAGGCGGGCGAGACGGGCCTCTTGGGTGGTGAACGATTCCTCCCACAGTACCACCGGAATGGTTGTCTGGGTTTTCAGGGCTTCGGCAAAACGCTTCGAGCGGCGACCCTCAAAGGACGGCCGGCCGTCATCGTCAAAGCTCTGTCCAACAACAATCATACCGACTTGATGGGAGGCGGCCAGTTCAGCCACGGCGGCCGCGTCCAGCAGGCGCGCAACATGCTGCAACACCATCAGGGGGTTGGCGATGGTACCAGTCGGATCGCTCAGGGCAAGGCCAATCCGTTTGGAACCGGGGTCTACAGCAAGGATTCTCATAACAGGTTCCGATGATCAGCTTTCAGGTTACAGCAGTCATCTGTTCAAATGTGTAAGAGCTATTACCAATGTATCGCTGTCTAGTCAGTCATTCGGCCTTTTAAGTGAATTAATTAAATTTAGCTTCGACCCAGCCCGGCACGCTTGCCAGCGCCTCGGGGAGTCTACCCGCATCCCGTCCACCACCGAAGGCCAAGTGGGGTGCGCCGCCACCGCCTGCCCCCAACTGGCGCGAAACGTGCCCGACCAGATCACCCGCCTTGATACCCTTTTTGATCAAATCATGGGTCACGGCTACCATGACGATGACCTGTTCGCTCGCAACAGTGGCGATCACACAAATTCCATTCTCGGGATATTTTTCACGGAATGTATCGGCCAACTGGCTGAGGGTTTCCTTGTCCGCGCCGGGGAGCTCCATCACGAGCAAATTGATACCTTTCACTGTTTGCGCGTTGGCAAGTTGCATGTTGAACGTCGAAAGCGCCAGTTCTGTCTTTAATGCAGCTACCTGCTTGCGGGCGGCGGCCAGTTCGTCCTGCACCAGTTCAGCCTTCTGCGGCACCTCCTCCAGGGCCGATCTTAGTGTCGCGGCAGCCTGTTTAAGTATCTTGAAGCGCCTGGCCACCAGTTCATAGGCACCGCGCCCGGTGACTCCTTCGATGCGGCGCACGCCGGCAGCGGCTGAACTCTCGGAGATAATCAGGAAGGCGCCTACGTCCGAAGTGCGGTCAAGATGGGTACCGCCACACAGTTCGTAGGAATATTTATGATCCGGGTCGCCGATGGTGATGGTGCGAACCACATCGCCGTACTTTTCGCCGAAAAGGGCCATGGCACCCTCGGCCACCGCCTGCTGGCGGGATTTGCTGACCGGCGTGACCGGATAATCCGCGGCGATAGCCTCGTTGACGAGCTTCTCGACGCGTTCGACCTGCTCCGGAGTCATGGCTTCAGGATGGTTGAAATCAAAGCGGAAATAACCCGGTGCAACCAACGAACCGGCCTGGCGGGCGTTCTCACCGAGTACCTGGTGAAGCGCAGCGTGTAAAAGATGCGTGGCCGTATGGTTGCGGCGAATGTCATGGCGGCGGGCAGCGTCCACCGCCGCGACCGCCAGATCACCGGTCTTGGGATGCCCAAAGACCACCTCGCCCACGTGAACGATCGCACTCGGGGATGGTTTACGCATTTC
This sequence comes from Anaerolineales bacterium, assembly GCA_049514195.1. Lineage (GTDB taxonomy): Bacteria > Chloroflexota > Anaerolineae > Anaerolineales > Villigracilaceae > UBA877. The sequence goes on from JBEKVG010000029.1 coordinate 11,073, forward strand.
GGTGATCTCGATCTCCCAGCCCAATCCCCCTCCGGTTACCCCCATTTTCCCAAGGGGATGCTGCGCGATCTCCGAAAATGGGGGAAGAGACCGGATGACGCCTGTATCGGAGACCTGGCCGCCGGATTCAACGTAGAAACCGGTCTTTGGAAGGAGGATTTCAACCTTGTCCCCAGCTCCGGCTTCGGAGAGGACCTGCCCTTCGGCAACCAGGGCCAGCACTGGACCAGTAACCTGCAACCTTTCGTATGGGTTATATTCCACCCCATCCTTGCCCAGCTTGCCGGCTTTCTCGAGACCTTTGATGATTCCGGAATAGAACTCGGCATCCTCGCCACCCATCCTGCCCATAGCCTTACCGCCGCCCGAAGCGAGACGGTGTAGCTCCATGGCGGAGCGGAAACCAACCTCGTCCACATCCAGATTCTGCTCACGCGCTATGTCACGCGCAATCTCGAACGGCAGACCGCAAGTGGCATAAAGGTCAAAGGCTTTTCGGCCATCCAGGATCTTCTGACCAGATTTCTTGAGTTCATCCAACATGCCCTGCAAATAAGCCGTGCCGGATTCCACGGTGCGCGCAAAGCGGATTTCCTCACGTGTCAGGTTGTCGAGGATGGCCGCGCGGCTCTTGACCAGTTCTGGATAGAAATCGCCGTAGGCGGCAATAATTGTTTCAGCGACTTTTGCCAGGAAGGGTTCGTGCAGGCCAAGTTTCGTGCCGAAACGCGCCGCCCTGCGGATGATCATACGGCAGACATAGTTGCGCCCCACGTTACCCGGGACGACGCCATCTGCGATCAGAAAAGCCGCGGCACGAGCATGGTCTGCAATGACACGGTAGGGGGTGAAGTTGGCGTACATCTTTTCGAGTGAGTCTCCGGTCAGCGCACGCAGCGTCTCCAACGCCCCGTGGAAAAGGTCTATTTTATAGTTCGAATCAACGCCCTGGAGCACGGATGCAATCCGCTCAAGGCTCATTCCCGTATCTACATGCTTAGCAGGCAGGGGCTCGAGGGTATCTTTGTCAATGCGGTTGTACTGGATGAAAACGTTGTTCCACAATTCGAGAAAGCGGGTACATTCCCCGTTGACCCCGCACATGTGCGGCTTACCACGCAGATTGTCGAATTGCTCGCCCCGGTCAATATGGATCTCCGAACACGGTCCACACGGGCCAGTCTCAGCCATTTCCCAGAAATTCTCCTTACGCCCAAAGAACAGGACGTGTTCCGGTAGCAT
>JBEKVG010000030.1:0-12183 GCA_049514195.1 Anaerolineales bacterium
TTTTGGGGTTTATCAATTTTAAATAAAAAAATTAAAAATATAAAAACCGCGGGGCGGGGGGGGGGGGGGTCGGCGGGGCGCCCCCCACACCCCCCACCCTCCGAATTTATTTAGGCGATGCCGTAATCATAAGAACGGAGAACAGATATGCGTATATTGCTTGTGGAAGACAATCGTCGTTTAAGCGACTCGCTGCGGCTGATCCTGCAGGATGATGGATACGCCGTGGATACCGCCTATGACGGCATCGAGGGGGAGGAAGCTGGCATGATCTCCGGTTACGATATAATCATCCTAGATATCATGCTGCCGGGCAAAAACGGCCTGGAAGTCTGCCGGGAACTGCGCAACCGGCGTATCACCACCCCGATCCTGATGTTGACCGCCCGGGATGCCCTGGAAGATCGTGTGGTCGGCCTGGATAGCGGCGCGGATGACTACCTGGTCAAGCCTTTTGAAATGGAGGAACTGCGTGCCCGCATTCGAGCCCTGCTGCGACGGGAATCCTCCAACAAATCCGGTGTCCTGCACATCGCTGATCTGGAGATGGATCCCGCCTCCCACACCGTCCAGCGCGGTGGCCAGACGATTGAATTGACCGCCAAGGAATTTTCCATTCTCGAATACCTGATGCGCCATCCCAACCGCCTGATTACGCGCGAGATGGCCGAAGAGCACTTGTGGAACTATGATCACGTAATCGCCTCCAACGTGGTGGATGTTTACATCCGCCGCTTGCGCCGCAAGATCGACGATCCCTGTCCGGTCAAGTTGCTCGAAACCGTGCGCGGCGCCGGTTACCGCATCCGCATTCCAGAGGAACGATGAGTGCTCTCGGAAATACTACGTTCTTCAAGAGGCTCGCAGCGATCCTCCACAGCATCCGCTTCCGGCTGGTGATGTGGTTTACCGCAGTCCTCGCACTGGTACTGGTTGTATTCAGCGCGTTTATTTACATCAACCAGAGCCGCGATATCTTGGGCGAATCGGAATATCGCCTGGAACGTAAAATGGCCGCCCTGGGAGTGACATTAACCATCACACCTGAGGGGCTGCTGGTGCCTCCGGGTGTTTTGCAGGATACAGACGTTTTCATTTTTACGAATGCAAACGGGCAGGTGCTTGCCAGTCATGGCCCCCAGTCTTCCCAAGACACCCTCACACTGGCAGCGCGTGCCCGCCAAGAATATGGGCAGGGACAGAGTTCTTCCGACTCCGCCATTATCTGGAGGCAGGAAACCGGTTCTCCACGAGCTAGTTACATTTTTGTCACAGTGCCCCTGCAGAATGGCATCCGGCAAAGCGGATTGGTCACACTGGGCAGCCCTGCTGATCCATACGGATTGGAATCCCGCCTGCTGTTTACATTGATTGGCGGCAGCCTGGCAACCTTGATCATTGCCCTGCTGGGTGGCTACTGGCTGGCCGACCGGGCCATGCGGCCTGTCCACACCATCACGCAGGCCGCACGCACGATTGGCGAGACGGACCTGAGCCGCCGGCTGAACATGAAGAGCAAGGATGAATTGGGCGAGCTGGCCAATACGTTCGACGGTATGCTCGGGCGCTTGCAGGCCGCCTTCGAACGCCAGCGCCAATTCGTTGCAGATGCCAGCCACGAATTGCGCACCCCGCTGACCATCGTCAACCTGGAAACCAGCCGTGCCCTGGCCTCCCCTCGCAAGGCGGAGGATTACACGCATGCCCTGGCTGTCATCCGTAGTGAGAATGACTTCATGACCAGCCTGGTTAACGACCTGCTGACACTGGCTCGCATGGATGCCGGTCAGGCCAACATGCAGAGTCTGCCAGTGGACCTGAGCGATGTGGCTCTCGAGACTATAGAACGGCTTGCCCCTCTGGCAGCCCGCAACGGCGTGTTGCTGGAGGCCGGAGACCTGCCCGAGGCACGTATCCTGGGAGACCGGCAGCATCTGATCCAGATGGTCAGCAACCTGGTTGACAACGGAATCAAGTACGCAGCCGGGGACAATAAAAAAGTCTCCATCGAAACGGGAACGAGCGAAGGAAACGCTTGGGTGAGTGTCTCGGATAACGGTCCGGGCATTGCCCCGGAACATCTGCCCCACCTGTTCGACCGGTTTTACCGGATCGACAAGGCCCGCACGCGTGGGGACGACCAGACAACTGACCCAAAATCTCCCAGCGGCAGCGGGTTGGGGCTCTCAATAGTTCAGTGGATCGTCAAATCGCACGGTGGTGATGTAAAAGTGGAAAGCCAGGTTGGTACCGGTACAACTTTCACCGCCATCTTCAAAGCGGCCTGAAAGCTCTTTCGATGAAACGAATTTTTCTTCGATAAATTTAATCTTGAGTTCACGCCAAATTCATCTTGCAGTTCTAAAATCGCTAATATGAACCAGTATTCCATGACTAGCAAATTTTCAAGGAGGTTGCTATGACAAAAAACCGTATTTTGTATCTCGCACTGGTCATCCTGTTGGCCGGTGTTGCGGCGCTCTCGGGCGCGGCCGCTGGTGGAGTGGCGGTCTACCAAGTAATGAGCCAGAACAAGCCGGCTGCCGTGGTTTCCACTTCCCCGGTGGTCGAATCGCAGACCGCCAGCAGCAAGAACCAGAGCCAGGGTACCACATTGATTGTTGACACAACCCAGGTCGAGACCACCGTCACCCAGGCAGTCCAGAAAATCGGTCCATCGGTCGTGACAGTGGTTGGTACCGTGCAGGGCCAGCTTACCCCATTTGGAATGACCTCCAATGGAACAGTCAGTGGTAGCGGCGTCTTCATTTCCAACCAGGGCTACATCCTGACCAATAATCACGTCATTGCTGACACCCAGGGAGATCTGACCATCGTCCTAGCGGACGGCACCCAGGAAAAGGCTACCATTGTCGGGGCCGACCAGTATTCCGATATCGCTGTTCTGAAGACCACCGGGAAGGTACCGGCTGTAGCGACATTGGGCAATTCGGATGTGCTCACTCCGGGTGAGACGGTCATCGCCATTGGCTCTCCGTTGGGAGATTTCAAAAACACCGTGACGGAGGGCGTCGTTAGTGCCACAGGCCGATCCATCGATACCGGAGATGGTTATTCGATCGATAACCTGATCCAAACCGATGCGGCCATCAACCAGGGTAACTCGGGCGGACCGCTGGTCAACCTGGCTGGTGAAGTAATCGCCATCAATACCCTGATCGTACGCAATAGCGGCACCGGCACGGTGGCGGAGGGGCTGGGTTTTGCCATCCCGATCAATACCGCCAAGACGGTCGCTGAACAGCTTATCCAGAACGGTTCGATCGCGCACCCTTACCTTGGCATCAGCTTCCAGCCCATTACGCCGGATATCGCCAATGCCTATCGTTTGCCGGTTCAATATGGCGCCTATGTCACCGACGTGGCTGCCAATAGCCCGGCCAGTAAGGCCGGCCTGCAGCAGGGTGATATCATCACCAGCCTCGGAGGTGTTTCAGTGGACTCGACGCATGACTACATAAATGTCTTGTTCAACTTCAAGCCCGGCGACCAGATGAAGGTGGAATTCAACCGTAATGGCAAGGCAATGCAGGTACAAGTCACCCTAGGTACCGCAAATTCCAATTAACAGCTTCGCTTCCTGAAAGAATCTAATCCGAACGACCATACATCCCTTGCCTAGGCAAGGGATGTATGTCAATTAATCCGATTTTCGACCTGAAACAGGAAAAGTCTAGCGGGCGTATAATATCTTCAGATGGATTAACCTGCCGGGCTAAGCAGCCAGACTATACCCGGCTCTTTACCCTGGCTCCCGCGGGGCCGGATATTCAAAGGATATTAGTATGAAACGAACCCCCCTCTTCCTGACCATTCTGCTGCTGGTGAGCCTTATCGTTTCCGGCTGCACATCTTCCGCAGTACAGACCCCCACCATTGCTCCACCCATCGCCACGGCCATCCCGACCGTCCCGCCACCAGCGGCCACGCCTACACCCCTGCCAACCGGAGTACCGACTGCTGTACCAACCGCTACCATCGCACCCACTCTTGCGTCTGGCGCAGTCCAGGTTTCACCCAAGGATGGCGCGGAGATAGTCTACGTGCCTGCCGGTGATTTCAGCATGGGCAGCACTACCGGCATGGCGGATGAACAGCCGGTGCACACCGTCTATTTGCCCGCATATTGGATTGACAAGACGGAAGTAACCAATGTAATGTATGGCCAGTGTGTGCAATCAGGGCCCTGCCTGCGCCCGTATACCAATGGCTCCAATACCCATATCAATTATTATTCCAACACGCAGTATGCAAATTATCCGGTCATTGATCTCAAATGGAGCAGCGCCGATACATATTGTACCTGGGCAGGCCGGCGTCAGCCAACGGAGGCAGAATGGGAGAAAGCCGCCCGTGGGACGGATGGGCGCACTTACCCGTGGGGCAATGCACTTCCAAACAATGACCTGCTGAATTTTAACAATCCCGTTGGTGACACAGCCCGCGTGGGAAGTTATCTGCATGGAGCCAGTCCATACGGGGCACTGGATATGGCCGGGAACGTGATGGAATGGGTGGCAGATTGGTATGATGCCGGCTATTACGGAGTTTCTCCGTCGTCAAACCCGACCGGTCCGGCCAAAGGACAGTACAAAGTGCTGCGCGGTGGCTCGTGGCACAGCGATGTGTATACCGTCCGCTCGGCCGCCCGCTATTGGGCTGCACCCGATACCCGCGACATTGTAGTCGGCTTTCGTTGTGCGATAACCGCCCCCTAGGAGAATCGCAGGAATGGATTGCATTGACTCCTAACGCACCCCATGCACCCAACTGAAATCCGTCCCGTATGTGCCAGCCCGGTAGGCGCGCTCGTCTAACACATTCAGATGAGCAGCACTTGTCTCTGAAATGAGCCGGATGGGCTTCAAACCATACAGCCGCTGCGAGATCTTCTGGATGCCTGATTCATCCCACATCCAGCTTGGGTCTTGGAAGCGCATCAGGTCCAGCGGGCGGGTATATGCCCGCAAGGTCTTTTCCCGTTTCAGGTTGAAAAAGAACTCAAAGTAGGTCATGGCTAGCTCGCGCAGGCTGCGATGAACTGGCTCACGGTAGCGCAGGTTGGGATAATTTGACTTGGCCAGCGCGCCCCAAGCCCCCTCCACCTGGAAGACTGCCAGCACGTGGTCATCGTCGGAACCGGGTGCAGGTACCAGATCCAGGATAAGCGGGCGGAAGCCGATGTGCCAGAGCGCCAGGGCGGCGAAGATGCCCCCATCCAGGCAATGCGCCTGTCCATCCGTCATCACGCGCAGCGGCGACCGGTCCAGCTCCTCGGCTATATATGGCAGGTTGTCCAGGTATTCCTGCACAGCCACCGGGCTTTTCAGGCCCCGAAAAATCGTCCGCTGTGGTGGAGACAGGCGGCTCTCGAATTCAGCTATAGCGTCCATCTTTCACCTTGGTTGTGTCCAACCCATAGAAATGGAAGTTTGAAAAAAGGATGTGACGAGCTTCGCTCGTCACATCCTTTTTTCAGTTCTTAAAGATTTATAAGAGCACTCAGCATACCCGTCAACAGCTTGACAGCATTCTGGACATCCTCATAATCCACCATCTCGGACGGGGTATGCACGTACCGACAGGGGATGGAAAGGCAGCCGGCTGGCACGCCCGAGCGGGCCATCTGGATAGCCCGCGCATCCGTTGAGCCGCCTTCGAGCACTTCCCGCTGATAGGGAATATGCTGTTTCTCGGCACTGGTGCACATCCATTCCACGAGGCGCGGATCGGCCAGCATGCCCGTGTCCTTGATTTTGACCGCTGGGCCTTTGCCCAGGCTGATGGCCATATGCTTGCTCCGGGGGGTGTCGCCGGTCAGGGTGACATCCACGGCCAGGCCAATATCCGGGTCGATCCCAAAGGCAGAAGGACCAGCCCCGCGCGTGCCGACTTCCTCCTGGGTGGAAAAGACGAAATACAGCTCATGAGGTGTACTTTTCAAGGTGCGCAGGGTTTCGATGAGCACTGCACAGCCGATGCGGTCGTCCATGGATTTGGCTACCAGGCGCCGCCCCAGGTCGAGGCAAGGCCGCTCGAAAGCCGCCACATCGCCGACTTTCACCGGGCAGTCCTTGGCACTGGTTGCGCCGACGTCAATATAACACTCGCGCAGCGCAGGGAATTCCGTCGCATGCAGATCCAATTCCATACCGACCAATCCCTGTGTGCCGTTGGCGAAGTGGACGCGTCCGCTCACCAGGGTGAGTGGCCGAACAAAACCAAGGCTGGTGAAGCGGATGAAGCCATTCTCGTCGATATGCGTGGCAATCAGGCCGATCTCGTCCATATGGGCGGCCAGCATGATGCGCTGGCCGTTCTTGCCTTTGGTGCCCTTCCGCACAATCAGGTTGCCAAGGGCGTCCACGCGTACTTCGTCGGCAAGTGCTTCCACTTCACCGCGAATGACCTCCCGGATGGCAGACTCGTAGCCGGAGGGACTGAATGTTTCGGTTAGTTTCTGGATGAGGCTTTTCATGTTTTTTCACCATTGGATGACAAGATAGATAGACGTGAATGGATCATGCCCGATCGGAAGCCAAGATTTCCGGTGTGAGACGGGTTAATGCAGCGTGGAGCAGGGAGAGGGTATTTTTCCAGTCGTCGAGACGGGCGACGGAAATGGCAGTATGGCTGTAGCGGTGTGGCACCGAGACCGAGATGCTCGGCACTCCCGCCCGGGCTTTGTGGATGGTCCCGGCATCCGTCCCGCCGCTGCCCGGCTGACGCAACTGATGGGGGATCTTCGCGGACTCAGCCGTTTCAACCAGCCAGCGCACCAGTCGTGGGTCCGAATTGGTGGCGCCATCCACAACATAAATGGCCGGGCCGAGTCCGAGCCTGGTATTGTAAGTGGTATTCTCCTCATTCTCCCAATCCGGCAAGTCATTCGCAGGGGTAGCGTCCACAGCCAGGCCGATATCGGGGTTGAAGGCGTAGGCGGCCACTTTCGCCCCGCGCAGACCGATCTCCTCCTGGACAGTGAAGGCTGCCAGGAGGTCAATCTCCGCCGGAGCATGCCGGAGCAGTTCGATCAGTGTGGCAACTCCCAGGCGGTTGTCGAGTGCCTTGGACATCAGCGATGGGCCGCTGCGCTGGAAACGCGTGGCGAAGGTCGCCCGCTCACCCAGCTTGACCTTATTGGTTCCGGGGCCAATGTCGATGCGCAGGGTTTCCAGCGGGATCTTCTGCTTGCGCTCCTCAGCGGTGGTCAGGTGGATGGGACACGCTCCGATCACGCCAGGTATATGCTCCCGGCCGACCAGTACTGCCTTTCCGGGTAATTGGCGCACATCCATGCCGCCGACTGTCTCAAAGCGGAACAGGCCTTCACCGTCATCGGCCACCAGCATGAAGCCGACTTCGTCCATGTGGGCAGAGAGCATCACGCGCAGGTACTTTTCGGCAGTAGCGTGTTTCGTTGACAGCACGTTGCCGAGCATATCTACCCTGACCTCATCGGCGAGGTTCTTGATCTCTTCGAGCACAATGAGGCGCACTTCACCTTCGTCACCCGAGACGGCACAGGCATTGCAAAGACGTTCCAAAAGTTTGATCTGTTGAGTTCCAATTGTTGGCATCTTTATTTATCCCAAACAATCTGTTCCATGAAGTCCGCTCCTAATCCGGCGATGAACTCAGCCAGTAGCCGCCCGGTACGCTGGATGTCCTTGAGCGCCACCACTTCAACCGGCGTGTGCATGTAACGCAACGGGATGCCCAGCACCATAGTGGGGATGCCTTCTGCTGCCACCTGTGTGGCCCAGCCATCCGTGCCGGAATGGGTTGGAGTATATTCCAGGGCATAGGGAATTTCGAGCTTGTCGGCCAGTTCTTTCATGGCCTTGTGCAAAGCCGGGTGCATATTTGGTCCCATGACGATCGTCGGGCCTTTGCCAAGTGGGAAGGCACTCCAATCGGATGTACCCGGACCTTTGGCGAAGGTCACATCCACGACAATCGCCAAACTCGGGTGCAATTCGAAGGCTGAACCAGCCGCCCCGAGGGCGCCGACTTCCTCCTGCGAGGAGGCAACCGCCCATACATCCCAGCTATGCGGTCGCGATTGCAACTCCTCCAGACAAACGGTCAGTGCACCCACTGAGGCACGATTATCCAGAGAGTGGCCGGAAAGCGTCTCACCATTTAATTCGACTGGCGGCTGGGCGAACGAGACTACGTCGCCGATGCGCACCAATTCCGGGACTTTGCCTGGCAGGAGGCCGGTATCTATGAACAAGTTCGCCAGAGCTACGGGTCCATCCCGCATTTCCACGGGCAGGAGCGGTGGGGAGGGCAGGGCAACCACACCGGGCAGTGTATTTGTCCCCCCTGTGCCTGTGGTATACACGGTAACCGCTGTTCCGGGTAATACACGCACATCCACGCCGCCGACATTGGTGACGCGTAGAAAACCGTCCGTTACACCGGTGACCATCAGGCCGATACTGTCCATGTGTGTAGCGATCATTACGGACGGGCGCGGTTCCTTGCCGGAACCGCGTCGCAGTCCATGCAGCGAGCCAAGCTTACCGCGGCTGATTTCATGAACTAAAGGCCGCCATTTATCTGCGATGATTTTGGCAGCCGGATCCTCGTAGCCGGAAAGGCCGGGGGCGGAGATCAGGTCTTTGAGAAAGGGGAGGAGTTCTGTCATTGTAAGTTTCAGTTAGCCTCAATTTAAAGAGTCGGAAAAGAGGAAGGCGTTTCAGATGGCAGTAGCGTATCTGTGTCCGTAGGAATTGATGTTGGTGTAAATGTAGGTGTGGGCGTCAGGGTTGGCAGAGGTATGTTGGTTGGCGTATCCGTCACCGTATAGGTTGGAGTGAAAGTTTTGGTTAAAGTGTTCGTCGGAGTTTCGGTGGAGCTGGGCGTCGATGTCAAGGTTCTGGTGGAGGTTGGAGTTGTAGTCCAGGTGGGCGTGGCCGTTGGTGTAGAAGTGGAAGTGAGTGTCTGGGAGGGAGTCATTGTCTCCGTCGGCGCGTTGTGAATGGGTGCAATCTGGGTCACGATGAGACCAAGACAATAACAGGGAATGGTCGCCAGAATGACGACTGCTAAAGTCAAACGGATGCGGTTGCGCCTGGATGCATTCGTGAACACCTGAGAATGATAACATCAGTCAGAAGGTTGGGCAAGCAATTTCAATTTCCCGATTGCAGATTATCCGAAGATTTGATCAACAATCCACATCAGCAATGATAAAATAATCTCGTGATTCCCCTGCATCTCAAACTCTCCGGCTTCCTTTCCTACCGTGACCCGGTCGAAATCGATTTCAGCGGCTTTGACTTGGCATGCATCTCCGGCTCGAACGGGGCCGGAAAATCCTCCCTGCTGGACGCAATGACCTGGGCGTTGTTCGGCCAGGCGCGCAAACGCGATGAGGCGGTCGTCAACCTTCAATCCAAGGCGGCAGAAGTTTCCTTCACCTTCGACTATGAGACGAACGTTTACCGGGTTATCCGGTCGCTTCCACGCGGCAAGACTACCATGCTGGAATTCCAAATTCAGCAGCCAGCCGCCAACAACCAGCCACCCAAGTGGAGGCCGCTCACCGAGCATACCCTGCGGGAAACCCAGGCGCGTATTGAACAGATCCTGCGACTGGACTACGATACCTTTGTCAATGTCTCGTTCTTCCTGCAAGGCCGGGCCGACCAGTTTGCTCAGCAGCCGCCCACCCGACGCAAGGAAATCCTGGGGAACATCCTCGGGCTGGAAGCTTGGGAAATTTACCGGGAACGCGCTGCTGATCACCGTAAAGTCATAGAAAGCGAGCTCGACTCGGTGGACGGGCGCGTGGCCGAGATTGACGCCGAACTGGGTGAGGAAGAATCCCGCAAGCAGCACCTGACTGAATTAGAGAGTCAGCTTAAAGGTCTAACAGCCAGCCGCAAAGTCCAGGAGGCGGCGCTGGCCAATGATAAACAAATGCACGCCGCCCTGGATAACCAACGCCAGTTGGTCCGCAAATTGGGCGAGGTCCTGGAACGTTCCCAGGCAACCCTGGTTGGTCATCAGGCCCGGCTGGCTAATAAAGAGAACGAGCGTAGCAGCCACGCGGACCTGGTACGGCGTGCCACCGAGGTGGAATCTGCCTATGAGGCTCTGCGGAAGGCCCGTCTCGACCTGGAAAAATGGGAACAGGTTGCCGGGCGCTTCCGGGAATATGACCAGCAACGCCAGCCGTTGTTACGCGAGATCGAGGCGGAATGCGCCCGTCTGGAGCAGGAGAGGGCTGGCCTGGAAGAGCAGCATTTAGCAATCGGCAATCAAGTTTCCGCGGCGGCTGGCTACCAGGAGGAATTGGCAACAGCACAAACTTTATTGGAGCAGGCTGAGGGAAAACTGGCTGAACGCAGCGCACTTGAAAAACAGATCCAGGAGAAACGTGAAAAACAGGCCGAACTGCGCGCAGAGAACGCCGGCCTGAAAACCGATATGGATGAGCTTAAGAGCCGCATTGAAAAACTCATTGCAGCCGAGGGTGCGGTCTGTCCGCTGTGTGGACAGTCACTCAGTCCGGAACACCGCCAATCCACGCTGGAGCAGCTCAATGTCGAAGGCCGGCAACAAGGTGACCGCTGGCGTGCCAATAAGGCGGCGATGGAAGAACTGGCTGTCCAAATCAGCCATGACGAAACGCAGTGCCTGAATTATGCCTCCGCCGACAAGGACCGCCTGAACGTCTCCAACACCATTAGTCACCTGTCCGAACGACTGGAGAGCTTTCAGAAGCAGGCCAGCGAATGGCAAAAGAGCGGCGCGAAACGCCTGGTTGAGGTCACGAAATCGCTTGAAAAAGAAAAATATGCTGCAGAGGCCCGCAAGAAACTGGCCAGAGTGGATAAAGAACTGGCCGCCCTGGGTTATGATACGGCGGCTCACGATGCGGCTCGCCAGGCTGAGGTCCAGGCCCGCTCCGCCGAGGCCGAATACCGGGCACTTGAGTCCGCTCGCGCCGCGCTCAAGCCACTCGACGATGAAATTGCCAACCTGAAATCAACCATCAGCAGCCAGGAGACAGCCATCCGGGAGCAGCAGGTGGAATATGATGAAACGGTAGCTGCATTATCCGCCTTTGAATCCCAGGCTCCCGACCTGGAGGCCGCCGAACGCAGCCTGTTTGACTTGCAGGAGCGCGAGAACCAGTTTAATCAGGAGGTCGGCGCGGCACGCCAGAAGGTGACGGTGCTGGACGATTTGCGCAAGCGCAAGAAGATACTGGAAGCCGAGCGCGGCGAGCTGGGCCGGCAGATTGGGCGTTACAAGTCCCTGGAGAGAGCCTTTGGCAAGGATGGAGTCCCGGCGCTGCTGATCGAGCAGGCCTTGCCAGAGATCGAAATGAAGGCCAACGAAATCCTGGGCCGCCTGAGCGATGACACGATGCACCTGCATTTCGAGACCCAGGCCAAATACAAGGATGAGAAACGCAAAGACCTACGCGAAACACTCGAGATACAGGTCAGTGATGGGGCCGGGCCGCGTGATTACGAAACGTATTCCGGCGGGGAAGCCTTCCGGGTCAATTTCGCCATCCGGTTGGCGCTTTCAGAAGTGCTGGCGCAGCGCAAAGGAGCGCGTCTGCAAATGCTGGTCATCGATGAGGGTTTTGGTTCGCAGGATGCCATGGGGCGCCAGCGTCTGATCCAGGCCATCAACGCAGTGAGAGGCGATTTTGCCAAGATCCTGGTCATCACGCATTTGGAAGAGTTAAAAGATGCTTTTCCGACCAGGATCGAAGTGGAAAAAACCGAGAACGGGTCAAACGTGAATGTAATTTAGGAAATTTATTCCGGCCGAATCAATGAACCACAATAATCACATTCGATGGTGTTGGCATCTACCCAATTGGCCTCATTGGCATGGATGGGTGCTCCGCATTTGCTGCAGTTGGTCGGCAGGTGGCCGCGTTGCCCACCGGCAGGTGCCACCGACGGTGGCACAGGTCCCACCCGGGAGCCAAATTCTTTCGCCAGAGCAGCCGCGGCGTCTGGCACGCCTTTATTGGTCAACTTGCGAGTAATGTTGGCATAGAAGACAGGCGTGCGCTGGACCATCCGGTTTTGGATGAACAGGGTTAGAGCCGCCCGAGCCTGAACCAGGGCGGCTTGCGGGTTATGGCTGTCGGCATAGGCATGAGCAGCCTGTGCATGCAGG
>JBEKVG010000031.1:0-12120 GCA_049514195.1 Anaerolineales bacterium
CAAGTATGGGCTTTACCATTCCTGGAATGGGCAGTTTTCTTTTCCACCATTGCCTGGTTGTTTAGTATGGCATTTTTTATTTAGACCCATTGCTTATAAATACAAAACTGGCGGTCATTGGGTCGCCAGTTTTGTGTCACATGAGATTAGCTTTGCCTTACTTGTTTAAGTCAAGTATATACGCGATCACGTCCGCAATTTGCTGCGGCTTCAAGGTGCCTTCATCACCGAATGCCGGCATTTTGCTGGCTGAAGCTTCCCCTTCAGGAGTGGAACCATGCTCAATGACCAAATCCATTGCGGTCGCGTCTTTGAAATCCTGGTCAATCGGTTTCAGTTCCGGAACAGTTCCATCATCTGAACCAGGGTTGACAACCCCGCCTATTCCGGCCGGACCATGGCAGGACTTGCAATAACCATCATAGACCACCTTTCCCGCCACTGGGTCACCGGTCAGATTAACCGCTTTACCCGTCTTTGTGATGTCCTTTGCACTACAAGCAGCCAGGATTAGAACGACCAAACCAACAACAAGAATTACATAAGCATTTCGTTTCTCAACCATATGATCCTCCTAGAGATTGGCTATCTTAATATTTTATGCCAAATTATATCAACCTATCCAGTAGTTTCATCTCTTCACTTTCTGTTTCCACTTCTCCATCCAGCCAGGCGTCTCGCAAGCGCTTTAAAATCTGTTGGTAGCGCGGTCCAGGCGGCAGGCTCCGTTTTTTTAAGTCATGGCCGTTCGTTTTCGGTTTAACACACCGCCAGGTTTCCAGGTAAGTGTATAAATTCTGCCGCGCCTTCTCCTCCGTAGTGGCCAGGAATACCGATTGGACTGCCGTCAATGGCATATTTTCAAGCCTGGCAACCCACTGGCTCGGTTTCAATCCAACCAAGGATGGCAGACCGGCAGACAAGGCCGAGGCAGCCAATAATGATTCGAACAAATTTGAACGGAAGTGCAGGCGCCGCTCGAGACTTTCCAAGTCCATCGAAGCAACATCCAACAGCCAGAAATGCCAGCCAAAGAAGCTCTTCCCTGCCGAAGACGGTTTAACCTTGATATTGTATTCCGAGAGGCGGGGAAACCCATTCAGAAAACATTCCCGCGTCATCTCATTCCATGACAGTGCCGGGTGAACCGGATGCAGTAAATCCAGATCCGCCAGGCGGCTTAACATGGCGACGGCTTTCTCTTCCTCCAGGATCAAATCCAATTCGTGACGGATGCGCTGAGCCGAGAGCAAATCGATCAGCGGATACGCTTGCGATATAAGAGACAACGTCTCCGGGACAATCTGGAAGCTGTAACGCTGTTCGTACCGGACTGCGCGAAAAAGACGGGTCGGGTCTTCCTGGAAGGATCGGGAATGAAGGACGCGCACCAGACCTCGTTTCAGGTCATCCAGGCCGCCCAAGTCATCGCGGAGTTCGCCCCAATGTCCCCCATCCAGGCGCAAGGCTAATGTATTGATGGTGAAATCGCGGCGGATGAGATCATCCGTGAGCGTGCCGGGTTTCACAGTTGGCAAAGCCGCGGCCCGTTTGTAAATTTCTGAGCGTGTAGAGATAAAGTCAAGCGCACGCTTGCCGGGGTCATCCAGAAACCACTGGGCTGTCCCAAAGTTAGCGTGAGCCGTCACCCGTCCACCGTATTGCGCGGCCAACCCCTTGGCGAAAGAAATGGCATCCCCCTCGACGACCAGGTCAAAGTCCATAGCAGGGTTGCCCAGTAGCAAGTCCCGCACAAAGCCGCCCACCAGATAGAGCGGCATCTGGCGCGTTGCAGCCGCCTTTGCCACAATCCGCAGGAGGGACACCTGTTGCGGTGACAGAGCTTGGTCCAGATCAGATTTCTGGTAATCTAAAACGTTCGGCATGGCTTGTACCCTGATTATAGTGCAAAGCGAGATGTTGACAACGTCTCGCTATGTCACTTAACGGTAAATTGAGAAAAAATCTCCCGCAGCTGGCTGCGGGAGATTTGGTTTATGGCAGGGAGTTTGTTAATCCGGTAATCAACTGCTGTTTTTCGGCACTGGTCAGTTGGGCAGAAGGATGCAATGGCAAATAAAGGGCTGGAGGCATTCTGCCATCCTGGATAGCCTCGACCATTTCACCTGCTCCGCGCTGGGGGCGGTTCCACTCAGAAAAATTCAACCTGGAGCGACCATCCATGGTGTCATGATAGACCAGCCATGAGACCGGCGCCACATAGCTGTACCAAGGCCAGACGGTTTCATTGCTATGACAGTCATAGCAGGCCCGCTTCACCAACGCGGCAGTTTGCGGGCTATCCCACTTTGGTTCGGCCACAACCGGTGGGTTATTACCCCGTCCCGGCAGCGGGACCAATTGGATGAGTAATCCCAGCAAGACGATGGCAATGACAACCCAAATGATGATTCTCTTTTTCATGGTCTACTCCTTATCAGGATGGATTGAGGCGATTTTATCCTCAAAAAACATTTTTGAATAGTTTAATGCAATAGCTGTGTTCTTTATGCGAGAGTACCGCGTTCCATGGAGTGAAACGGACGGTTTAGCTGTTTTGCCTTGCCACGCCTCTTGACCATATCTCACTTATTATCTATACTTTTAAGTGGAATGGAATATAAGTTTGCCACCGAACGCGCCAATTTTGCAGACCTGGCCAGCGGGCAAGTTTTTTACAGCCTACCGGGTCATCCAGCATTCCCGGTCCGCCTAGCGAGCGAGATTTACCAGCGCTGCCTGGCATGGCGAGGGAAAGGAAGCTCGCCCTGTACGATCTACGATCCCTGCTGTGGGGCGGCCTATCATCTCAGTGTGATCGCCTACCTGCACTGGGATTCGGTCTGCCGGGTCATCGGCTCAGATATAAACGAAAAAGCCGTCCAATTGGCTGAAAGGAATCTGGGCCTGCTCACGCCGGGCGGAATGGAGCGAAGGAGCCGTGAAATCTCGGCCATGGTGCGCCTATACCATAAAGATTCCCACAAAGGTGCACTAGAGAGCATCACCCGTATGCAGGAACAGGTGACCCTGTTGAGCGCGGTGCGCCCCATCCAGACAAGCGTCTTTCAGGCCAACGCCACCGAGGCTGCCAGCTTACGACCAGGCTTGCAGGATGCCACAATTGACATGGTTATCTCCGACATACCTTACGGGCAGCATTCCCAATGGGAGCAAACTCAGGCGCCAGATCCAATCTGGTCCATGCTGGAGGTGTTGTTTGAATTCTTATCTCCAAAAAGTATAGTAGCGATAGCTTCTGATAAAATTCAAAAGATCGCTCATGAAAGATATCAACGGCTGGAGATGTTTCAACTTGGTAAGCGGCAGGTGGTCATCCTGAGGCCTGTCGGATAAATATGGCTGCGAATCTACTTCTCGGCCTGACATAATCAGGTATAATCTACGCCAATGAAACTGAACCCGCTTCCAGTTCCTCACATGCAAACCTTATCCAGGTCTGGTTAGGTTCAGTTCGTCATGCACACCGGCGGCTCCCTAGACTTGGAGAGCCGCTTTTATTTTCGATTTTAGATTGGTGATTTGCGATTGCTGATTAAAAAATGGACATTCAAGACTTAACCACCAGGATGCATGCCTTTGTCCGCTCGAAGGGCTGGTACGAGCCGGACAGTAAACGTCCGCAGACGTCCCGCAATCTGGCCATCTCGCTTTCGTTGGAAGCCAATGAAGTATTAGAGCACTTCCAGTGGCAGGAAAACCTGAAAGAAAGGGATGAACTCGCCAGCGAATTAGCTGATGTGGCTTTATATCTATTACAATTGGCCTCGGTCTCCGGAATTGACCTGGAGCAGGTAATTTTGAAAAAACTGGAAGTAAACGCCTCCCGTGAATGGGATTCTTAATAAATGGGAGTCATAACACGAAGAACACCAAGTACATGACATGAAGAGAAAAAGCACAAAGGTTTTTTCCCCTTCGTGATCCTAGTGGACTTTGTGGCGAAAAATGAGGTGATCATTTGAACATCACCATATTCGGTGGTTCCCAACCCAAGCCTGGCTCCCCGGCTTACGCGGAAGCCTACGAACTTGGCAAACTGCTCGCTTTGGCCGGGCAAACTGTTCTGACCGGCGGGTATATAGGCACGATGGAGGCCGTATCCAGAGGTGCAAATGAGGCCGGCGGACACGTGATCGGTGTTACTTCCTCAGATATTGAAGCCTGGCGCCAAGTCAAACCGAACGCGTGGGTGCAGGAGGAACGTCGTTTCGCCACCCTACAGGAACGCCTGAATGAACTTGTCCTGGCGTGCGATGCAGCCATCGCTCTCCCCGGTGGTCCCGGCACACTTACTGAGATTGCCCTGACCTGGAACCTGATGATCATCACCTCCATCCAACCCAAACCGCTCATTTTAGTGGGCAATAGTTGGAAAAAAGTCTTGGAAATGTTCAATCGGGAATTTATTGATTACACTTCTCCTAAACAGGGAAAGTTTATCTCATTTGCTGCAAATATCCACGAGGCATGTGAATTTGTTTCAAGATAATAAAAGCAGAGACCTCACATGGAAAAACCATCTCTCTATGGCAGAATCCCACAAATAATATCCTTCTTATTGGTTCTTTTATTCATTGGGTTGCTATCTATTTATGGAATAAAAGGAACTTATTCGCGTTATGCCCAAGATGATTATTGTTACGGTTATAAAGTACGAGCCTTGGGATTTTGGAACATGCAAATCCAGTCTTACCTTCATAGAAATGAATTCAACTCGGATCGTTATTCATTAACCATTACCCATAGCTTGGTGGAATTGTTGGGTGGGCCGAAAGCCGTGCCGATCCTTCCATCGTTAGAGATGATAGTTTGGTTCGCCGGCCTAGTTTATGTTTTTTACCAATTACAACAAGTAATATATTCCAAGACTGATTATCTGATCGCCATAGTCTCTGCATTAGTCATCATATTCTTTACTTTATATTTGGCGCTTAACCAGTATCAAATTCTTTTTTGGCTTTCTGGCATGCAGACATACCTAAGCCCTATAGTTTTGGCGACTTTCCTTTTTGGATTCCTGATCTCAATTGCCAGAATGCCAAAGTTTATATTCCCTTATGCGATCGGATTGGGATTTCTCTCCTTTTTTGCAGGCGGATTTTCCGAGACAACAGGCCTATGGCAATTCGCTTGCTGGAGTATGATATTAGTTTGGGCGATAATCTTCAGGAAAAGATCCATTCTTGCCAGGAATGCCATTCGACCGGCACTTATATTGATCGGCTCGGTTGCTCTTTCGCTGGTAATCATGGCCATTTGCCCTGGAAACTTCAAAGCAGCTTACTACCCCGATTTTATTACCTTGATTCTTCAATCTCTTTCTTATGGTGTTGGATTTATTTGGACTGCGCTAAAAGGCACTCCACTGCCTTATTTAGCAATTACCTTAATGGGTTTCTTCGTAAGCTTTACTAACAGATCCAAAAGCAAATTGAAAATCAAATTTCTCAGCGCGGAAATTTCGGCTATGATTTTGATCTTATATGGCCTTTCAGTAGTAGTCATGCTGCCATCCATGTATGCCACTTCTCATTACCCGGGAGATCGCGCACTCCTTCCGGCTCAATTCACATTAAGCGCATGCCTTTTTATAATAGGATGGAAATTGGCTGAGGTATTATCAGTCTTGCAACCAAATGCATTTCCTTATCGCACTTCCATTATTTTCCAAGGCCTGCTGGGGCTTACGTTATGTGTTTATATTGTGCATATCATCCCCCATGTCTATGACAAATTACCAGCTTATCAGGGCCGCGCACAAGCTTGGGATTTACGCCAGGAATTGATTTTAAAGGAAAAAGCATCTGGTATTGAGAATGTAATTGCGCCCGCTTTTGATAGTATCTATGGCATTACCGAATTACATTATGAAGCAAATAATTGGGTAAATGAATGCGCCGCAAAATATTATGGCGTCCAAACAATATCGACGATTGATAACTATGCTGGGATTTCTACTCATCCGATTGGCAAGTAAGAGATTTTTGCTGGAGTAATCTAATGACCGAAGAAAAACTCACCCCCCGTAATGTCGACTTTTCCGAATGGTACAACCAGATCGTCCAGCGCGCCGAATTAGCTGACTATGCCCCGGTGCGCGGCTGCATGGTCGTGCGACCGTATGGCTGGACGCTGTGGGAAAACATCCAGGCCGCGCTCGACAAGCGATTCAAGGAGACCGGCCACGTCAACGCGGCCTTCCCGCTTTTTATCCCAATGTCGTTCCTTGAAAAAGAGAAGGAACACGTTGAGGGCTTCTCGCCAGAGCTTGCCATAGTAACCATCGGCGGCGGTGAGAAACTGGAAGAGCCACTGGTGGTTCGGCCCACTTCCGAGACCATCATTGGCTACATGTACGCCAAGTGGATCAAGAGCTACCGCGACCTGCCGGTGCTGATCAACCAATGGGGCAATGTGGTGCGCTGGGAACTGCGCACCCGTCTTTTCCTGCGCACGCTCGAGTTTTATTGGCAGGAAGGCCACACCGCCCACGCCAGCGAACAGGAAGCGCGCGATGAAACCATGCGCATGCTGGACGTTTATGCCGACTTTGCCATCAACGAGGGGGCTGTGCCAGTCATCCGAGGCGTCAAGTCACAGGCTGAGAAGTTCGCCGGAGCAGACATGTCCACCACCATTGAGGCCATGATGCAGGATACACGCGCGTTGCAGTCTGGCACATCCCACTTCCTCGGTCAGAATTTCGCCAAAGCCTTCAACATCCAATTCCTCGACGAGAACAATACCTTGCAATACGCCTGGACAACCTCCTGGGGCCTGTCCACCCGCTTCATCGGTGCCATCATCATGACCCATGGTGATGATCAGGGATTGATCCTGCCGCCGCGTCTGGCCCCCATCCAGGCCGTCATCGTCCCGATCTTCAAATCGGACCCCGAGACTGCCGCCGTCATGGAGACGGTTCGCCGCGTTGTAACCGAACTCAAGGCTGCCGGTATCCGCGTCAAAGTGGATGATCGGACCGAGGTCACACCCGGATTCAAATTCAACGATT
Source organism: Anaerolineales bacterium (assembly GCA_049514195.1). GTDB lineage: Bacteria > Chloroflexota > Anaerolineae > Anaerolineales > Villigracilaceae > UBA877. The sequence continues at coordinate 7,040 of JBEKVG010000031.1, forward strand.
GGGAAATGCGCGGCGTACCGCTTCGCATTGAGATCGGTCCCAAGGATATCGAGAAAGGCACCGTCGCCCTGGCCCGGCGTGACCGCTCTGGGCGCGACCCCCAAAAACCAGGGGTAGGGGGTAAGTCCTTCGTCCCACAGGCCGGTTTGGCGACGGCAATTGCAGACATGCTGACCGACATCCAGAAATCTATACTGGAGCGCGCCACCGCCTTCCGCGACAGTCATATCTTCGAACCGAAGGATTACACCGAACTGGCCGAAGTCGTCCAGAATGGCTGGGCCTACTCATATTGGTGTGAATCCGCCGAGTGCGAGGCCAAGGTGAAGGAAGATACCAAGGCCACTATACGCTGTATACCACTCGGTCAGCCCGAAGGCCATGGCAAGTGCATCGTTTGTGGTAAGGATGCAAAGAGAAAAGCGTATTTTGCAAGAGCATATTAAAGTTTCAAGTGTTCCCGTGTCAAGTGTCAAGTACTCTCGTGTCGTGTGCCAAGTATTCCCGTGTCACGTATCATGAGCTCCTATGGACACAACAGTGGAATATGTAAGGAGGAGCAATGGCGTTGATAAAACGGTTTGAGGAGATTCTTGCATGGCAGGAAGCGCGCAAATTGGTTAAGAATATTTACACCATGACAGGCGAAGGGGTATTTGCCAAAGATTTCGGATTACGCCACCAGATTCAAAGAGCAGCAGTCTCTGTGATGGCAAATATCGCAGAGGGCTTCGATTGCGAATCTCACATTGAGTTTGCGCGCTTTCTGAGCATTGCGCGACGGTCGGCAGTAGAAGTTCAATCCCTTCTATAATTCGATCTTGATACCGGCTATATTACCGACGAGGCTTTCAAAGCCGAATATGCCCAAGCTGAAAAATCCAAGGCTCTTATCGGTGGTCTTAGAAAATCACTCAAACCTCGTACATGACACTGGAAACGTGACACTGAAGCACGTATAGGCACTCAATATGAAACTCAGTTTAATATTCGGCCAAACCTTGCGGGATGCCCCGGCGGAAGCGGATGTTGAAAGCCACAGCCTGCTCATGCGGGCAGGATTCATCCGTCCGCTTGGAGCAGGCATTTTCTCATATCTTCACCTGGCCAAGCGCTCGATGCAGAAGATCGAGGTTATCCTGCGCGATGAGATGGACAGGATCGGGGGGCAGGAGATCTCCATGCCAATCATCCAGCCTGCAGACCTATGGAAGGAAACCGGGCGTTGGTACCAGATCGGCTCCGAGATGGGTCGCTTCAAAGACAGGAATGAGCGCGACATGGTGTTGGCGATGACTCACGAGGAGGTGGTCGCCGACCTGGTGCGGCGCGAGGTCCAGTCCTACAAGCACCTGCCGCGCCTGATCTACCACATCCAGACCAAGTTCCGCGACGAGCCGCGCCCGCGCGCCGGGTTGATCCGTGTGCGGGAATTTACCATGAAGGACAGTTACAGCCTGGATGCCGATTGGGATGGGTTGGATAAACAATACCGTGCCCATTACCAGGCCTATTTCAACATTTTTCACCGCTGTGGTCTGAAAGTGGTGGCCGTTAAGTCGGATTCCGGCATGATGGGTGGCAAATTGGCCCACGAGTACATGTATATCAACCCCATCGGAGAAGATACTTTAATTTTGTGCGATAAATGCGGCTACAGCGCCAACCGCCAGGTGGCATGCTTTCAGAAGCCGCCCGCAGCCCCCGAAGAGTTGAAACCCTTAGAGAAGGTGCTCACCCCGAACTGCAAATCCATTGAAGATCTGGCAAACTTTCTGGGTTTGCCGAAGTCCAAGACAGCCAAGGCTGTCTTCTTCATAGCCTCCATCCTGGAAGGCAAAGAACTGATCGAGAAATTCATCTTTGCGGTCATCCGCGGCGACCTGGAGTTGAATGAGACCAAACTTGCCAATGCCCTCCAAGCACGCGATCTACGACCGGCTACAGAAGAAGAAATCAAGGCGATAGGTGCAGTGCCTGGATTTGCGTCCCCAATCGGCCTTATGAAAGCAAGATCAGGTCCCCCGAAGGGTCATGTCCCCCCTGATAGGCGACCACCTGTGTCACCCATACAGATTGTAGTGGATGACAGCATTCCGGCTTCTCCCAACCTCGTCGCCGGGGCCAATGAGACCGACTACCACTTGCGCAATACCAACTTCCCGCGCGATTACCAGGCTGACTTCGTCACCGATATTGCCGCAGCCGAGGCTGGGTATGCCTGCTTAGAATGTGGCAGTCCACTGAGAACGGCGCGCGGCGTGGAGGTGGGCAATATCTTCAAACTCGGCACGCGTTACTCGGATAGCCTCGGTTGTACATTCCTTGACAAGGACGGTCAGCAAAAGCCGGTCATCATGGGTTCCTACGGAATCGGCGTGGGCCGCCTGCTGGCGTGCGTGGCCGAGGAATACCACGACGAACATGGCTTGATCTGGCCAGTTACGGTCGCTCCGTACCAGGTGCATCTGGTTCTTTTACGTGGCAAAAACACGCCCCAGACTGAAGAGACCGCCAGTAAGCTCTACGCAGACCTGCAGGTCGCGGGTCTCGAAGTACTCTATGATGACCGCGACGAAAGCCCGGGCGTCAAGTTCAACGACGCTGATCTGATTGGTTTGCCGATCCGGCTGACGGTCAGCGAACGCGCTCTTAGCCAGGGTGGGGTGGAAGTCAAACTACGCAGTAAAGCCGAAAAGGGTATCATCCCGCTCGATGAAGTGGTGTCACGCCTCCGATCCGAACTCTCTGCGCTGGAGACCGAGATCACTACCAAGATAACCCCAGTAGAGTACAATGGTTAAAATTGATTGCAGAAAGCTGATGCATGCCCGCCATTGACCGTTCTCGACTCAAGATCCAGGCTGCGCGGCTTGCCGGAAAATTCGCGGAACCGGAAGCCTTCCTGCATGACTTGAATGAAGTACTGGATTTTTACACCAATCGCACAATCCGGGCAACACAGGTTGCACAACGACTATCCGCACCTACTTATCATACCCCGCCTCCAGTCCTTCGCCAGATTGAAAGAGAACTGGCCCCGCTCGCAGAAAACCAACCTAACGAAGCCGCAAACCTGACCAAGGTCCTTTGGGGGGCAGATTCACTCGAAGCCCGCCTGCTGGCCGCCTTTCTGTTGGGAAATATCCCGTCAGACCAGGCAATGCCTACCCTGAGTCTCTTGCCTGCCTGGCTCAACCAGCCTATAGACAAGGAAATCCGCACTGCATTACTGACCACTGCACTGACCCGATTGCGCCAGGAAGAACCGGGGGTGTTTTTTGTCATCCTGGAGGGCTGGCTGGGAAGTCCAGAACCAGCCAAGCAAGTCTGGGGCTTGCAAGCACTGATTCCATTGTTTCAGGATCCACACTTCGAAAACCTTCCGGCGGTTTTTCGCATATTGCGCCCGGCCATCAAAGCTGCAGGCCCGGCGACACAATTAGATCTGCAGGCCTGCCTGACCGCTCTAGAACGCGTCTCATTGATTGAAACGATTGCATTCCTGCGCGGGATCATCTGGACCAATCCTACACCGATGATGCTGCGCATTTTCCGCCGGATTTTGCCTAATCTATCCCAGGATCTACAAGGAGCCCTGCGCGAGACCTTACGCGAACAAAACAACTTAGCATCTCCTCCTGCAGCCTCGATTCAATGAGCGCCGCAAAAATCGTCAAAGTGGAATCCGACTTTTATCTAAGAATAGGAACAACCTGTTTCCCTAATTTATAAAGAAGCAGCTAAAGGATTGCCACGGAAGAAAGTCCTTTTTATATGAATTTCCATAAAATATTGACCGAACTGATCCTCTTAATATTCCTTGTTAATTGCGCAGATTCTCCTTCCGTTATTCCGACGGTTACTCTTGTCAACACACCCTCACTTGTACCATCACTTATTCCTTCACAGACGCCTCTCCCCACTCCCACGAGTACATCAATGCCCACCCTTATCCCTACTGAGAAACCACTCACACTTGTATTCTATGGGGATAGTATCCTGAAAGTCGGCGATGCAGACAAGCCTGAGCAAGTTGGCTTCTCAATTGTAGATTCCTTGCGCCCTTACCTCAGTCCAGCTAATCAAATCATCACTTCAAATCATGGCGGACGTAATGCAGAATGGGGATATGAGAACCTGGAGAAAAACATTCTGATTTATAACCCTGACATTGTCACAATCTGGTGGGGCACGAATGATCTGGATGGCTGTCCAGGTACCTTCGACCGCAATACTAATAAGATCGTACCATCCAAACTGGATGCAATGATTAACTTGCATGTGAAGTATATGAAGCTGCAGATCGATGCTTTACTCGATAAGAATATTCCAGTTATGGTTATCACACCGATACCAATTCTCGGGACCCTTCCCTGGAGTCATATCGGCCCGGATAATAATATCGTCTGGGAGAACAACTTCTGGTGCGATTTCAATACCGGTTTGGAACAATTGGTGGAATCTCAGCGTAACATGGTGGGCGATTATGAGGCTGTACAGAAACCGGTTTACCTAGTGGATGCCTGGCAGATCTATAAAGATCATCCAAATACTGATAATATGTATATGGATATCCTCCACCCTGGCAGTCAAGGAGCAGAACTCATCGCCGAGAGATGGTTGCAAGTTTTCCAATCCATAAAGAAGTAGGTATGAATATGACCCTGAACCCACGTGAACGAATGCAAGCTTGTTTGAAAAATGATCCGGACTTGGACCGCCCGCCTGTGGCCCTCTGGCGGCACTTTCCGATGGATGACCAGAACCCCGGAAAACTGGCCTCCGCAACATTGGACTTCCAACGTCACTATGACTTCGACCTAGTCAAAGTCACCCCGGCTTCTTCGTTTGCTATTGAGGACTGGGGCGCGGAAGATGTCTGGGAAGGTTCCACCGAAGGGACGCGCCGCTACACCAAACGCGTCATCCAAAAACCACAGGATTGGGAAAGCCTGGCTGTGCTCGACCCGCTCAAGGCTTCTCATCTTTCAGGACAACTAAGCTGTCTCAGGCAAATTCGTTCCGCACTGGGCCCGGGCGTACCACTGCTTCAGACAGTTTTCAATCCGCTGTCCCAG
>JBEKVG010000032.1:0-12072 GCA_049514195.1 Anaerolineales bacterium
CAAGATCATGGTGTTTGGTTTTGATGGACTGCCCGTGGAGTTCCAGGCAATCACGGATGGCATTGAGACAGCCACGGCGAAGCAGGATAATATCCGCATTGGCAAGGAATCGGTTGATGACGTCCTTGCCATCATCAATAAACAGCCGTTTACTGCCACGGACCTTATCACTGGTGTCCTGATCGACAAAACCAGCGTGGCTCAGTACATGGCCACTCCTACCCCATAGGTGTTGATTTTGGACAACAAATTGATGGTTGTCGAGCATGACTAGACGACAAACTTGGGGCTGTGAGGCTGTACCCTTGTCTTTTATCATTAGTTGGGTAAGCCTCACAGGGTAATATCTCAAAACTGTGGAACGAGGGTGTGCGGGTGGCCGCGAGACACTGCCCGCACACTCTAACCATGCTGAGATGATGCCTAACAGGCTTCAAAAAAGGAATTTATACATGGAAAATGTACCGGAAAATAAAAGCACTCATTTTGTCGTTGAAATGAAAGATATTGTCAAACGGTTCCCAGGGGTTACTGCGCTGGATCATGTCAATTTTCAATTATGCCCGGGTGAAGTCCATGTACTCCTCGGCGAAAATGGCGCTGGAAAAAGCACCCTCATTAAAGTATTGAGCGGAGCATATGTCGCTGATGAAGGGGAGATCCTCATTGACGGGAAGCTGGTGAAAATTAATTCCCCGCAAGATTCAATTGCCCTTGGGATCAAGGTCATTTACCAGGAACTCAATCTCGTAAAAGACCTTGATATTGCAAGGAATTTGTTTCTGGGACTGGAGCCTATGCACCTGGGTTTGGTGAACAGGAAAAAACTATACCAACAGGCCAGGCTATATCTGGAACAGTTTCACATCGCTCTGGACCCTAATGAACAGGTAGGCGTGTTGAGTGTGACCCAACAAAAGATGGTCGAAATCGCGCGTGCCTTGACAACGCATGCACGCGTAATCGTTCTGGATGAGCCGACCGATGTTCTCGAGGACCGGTCGCGGCAGGACCTCTTTAAGGTTATTGCTCAACTCAAATATGAACAAAATGTTGGCTTTATTTACATTTCTCACCGTTATGCGGAAGTTCCCGAAGTTGGGGACAGGGTCACTATTTTGCGGGATGGCAAGAACGCTGGCACGTACACCGTCAAGGAACTTGGTTTCAATCAGGCCACCTCAACATTAATCGGGGCAGACTTCACCCACGGAACTGCATTAAATAAGATGATCGAATTGATGGTCGGGGGAACAATCAAGAAGCAGTATCCAGACCTCAAGCCCCCCACAAGCGACAACGCCCTTCAAGTTGAAAATCTAACGCAACAAGGCCATCTCTACGGTGTCAGTCTTACTATTAAAAAAGGTGAGATCCTGGGTGTCACTGGTCTGATGGGCGCGGGCAAGACCGAGCTCGGTCGGGCCATCGCCGGTATAGACCGCTTTAATTCAGGAACTATTTATGTCCACAGGCAGGAAGTCCAATGTACTTCCCCGGAACAAGCAACTAAAAACGGCATCGCTTATCTTCCAGAAGACCGGAAGACTCTCGGGCTTATCCAGGATCATTCCGTTCGTAATAACTACGCTCTTCCCAGCCTGAACCGTTTGAGTGTGGCTGGTCTGGTACAGCATGGCCATATAGACAGCGAGATAAATGAATATATGAGTCAGTTGAACATTAAAGCACCCGGTATTTTTACGGCCGCCCGTCAGCTTTCGGGCGGCAACCAACAAAAAGCAGTGGTCGCAAAATGGCTGGGAGCACGCTCGAAAGTATTGATTTTTGACGAACCCACGCGCGGAATTGATATTAATGGCAAGCGCGAGATCTATCGCATTATGGAAGAGCTGCTCGAGCAAGGTGTCGGCATTCTGATGCTCACTTCAGATTATACGGAAGCCCTGGAGATGTCTCACCGCATTATCGTACTGCACCGCGGGAAGATATGTAAGGAGTATAAACGTGGTGAGCCTACCGAAGCAGACATTTTGCGCGAAGCGATCGGCGGAGTCAAGCCTGGCTTGCAACAGGTTATGCCAGCGACGGCATAAAATAAGGGTTTGTGTTCATGCTAATAAATGGAATCCTAAATCCCCAAATTAATTCTTTACTGGCGCGTGTACGGCACACCAACATGTTGGTGATCGCCGATCGTGGTTTTCCGTTTTGGCCGATGATCGAAACAGTGGATATTTCTTTGGTGAATGGTATTCCTACGGTCTTGCAGGTTTTCCAGGCCATCCGCTTGAATTTTGAAATCAGTGAGATATTTATGGCAGAGGAATTTATCAAGGCCAATATTCCTGATGTTTGTGAAGCCTTTGCCACTGCGATTAATCATATCCCCCTCCACTATGAGGCGCATGTGGATCTAAAAAAGCGTGTTCCAGGCGCGATCGGTTTGATACGAACCGGGGATACCATCCAGTATGCCAACATGGTCCTTGTTTCCGGGCCGGTAGAGTCGGGACGGGATTAGTTTTTATGATTCACTGTGTGCCAGATGTTCTGTTCCTCGCCAGGGAAGAGACTCTGGTAAATTGCGGATTAATCATCTTGCATTGGTATCTATTAGGAGAATGACCCATGCACGGACTACAGGATAGTATTCAGCCTAAAATTGGAATTCGACCGACTATTGATGGAAGGCGCAAGGGCGTGCGCGAATCGCTTGAGACCCAGACGATGGGGATGGCACAGCGCACCGCCGACTTCCTGAGCGCGAATATAAACTACCCAGATGGCTCTCCGGTCAAGTGCGTTATCGCCGATACCTGCATCGGCGGCGTTGCCGAATCGGCCCAGACAGCCGAGAAGTTCCGCCGGGAGGGCGTGGGCGTATCCATTACCGTCACGCCTTGTTGGTGCTACGGCAGCGAGACCATGGATATGGATCCGCACCTGCCCAAGGCGGTCTGGGGCTTCAACGGCACCGAGCGCCCCGGGGCAGTTTACTTGGCGGCGGTGTTGGCAGGTTATAACCAAAAAGGTCTGCCCACTTTTTCGATCTACGGCCGTGATGTACAGGATGTCACTGAAACAACCATCCCGTTGGATGTTCAGGAAAAATTGCTGCGTTTTGCTAGAGCCGGTTTGGCGGTTGCTATGCTGCACGGGAAATCCTACCTTTCCCTGGGGGGTGTTTCGATGGGCATTGCCGGTTCGATCGTGGACCATGGCTTTTTCGAAAGCTACCTGGGCATGCGGGTCGAGGCAGTTGACATGTCCGAGATCACCCGCCGTATCGAAGAAAGCATTTACGACCCGGATGAATTCACGCGTGCCCTGGCCTGGACGAAAGCCAACTGCCCGGAAGGCCGGGAGTATAACCCTTTTGAAAAACAGCGCTCGCGCGAACAGAAAGACAGGGACTGGGAAACTGTGGTAAAGATGACCATGATCACACGTGACTTGCTGATCGGCAACCCACGCCTGGCAGAACTGGACTGGGGCGAAGAGGCCCTGGGACATCACGCCATCCTGGGTGGCTTCCAGGGCCAGCGTCAGTGGACCGACCACTTCCCGAACGGCGATTTCATGGAAGCGCTGCTCAACTCATCGTTCGATTGGAACGGTATCCGCCCTCCGTTTGTTTTTGCCACCGAGAACGACAGTCTGAACGGTGCCGCCATGTTATTCGGCCGTCTATTGACTAATACCGCTCAGGTCTTTGCCGATGTTCGGACGTACTGGAGTCAGGCAGCGGTAAAACGGGTCACCGGCTATGATCTCAGCAATCAGGCGGCAGGTGGTTTGATTCATTTGATCAACTCAGGATCAGCTCCTCTTGATGCAACTGGTCAACAGGAAATAGACGGAGAGCCTGCAATGAAGCCGTTCTGGGAGATCAATGAATTGGAAGTTCAAAAATGCTTACAGGCCACCACCTGGTATCCGGCCATCACTGAATATTTTCGCGGTGGCGGATTTTCATCAACTTTCCTGACCCGGGGTGGGATGCCGGTAACAATGAGCCGGGTTAACCTTGTGAAGGGTCTGGGCCCGGTATTGCAACTGGCAGAGGGTTGGACGGTTGATCTACCTGCCGAGGTACACCAGGCATTAAATGAGCGCACCAATCCAACCTGGCCGACGCACTGGTTCACGCCGCGACTGACCGGGCGAGGTGCCTTCAGGGATACCTATTCGGTTATGGCAAATTGGGGCGCCAACCATGGAGCCATCAGTTACGGGCATATTGGCGCAGACATGATTACGCTGGCTTCACTCCTGCGCATCCCAGTCAGTATGCACAACTTGGAAGAAGCGGCATTATTCCGCCCGAGCGCCTGGAATGCATTTGGCACCGATGATCTTACCGGAGCGGATTATCGCGCTTGTTCGACCTTCGGACCTCTCTATGGATGAGTCATGAAAGGACCCTCTGCTTTTTTGGCCTTTGTCTGGGTGCGGAGAGCGGCCGGGCAGTGCTTGGACGTTTGCAGAATGATCGAATCTTTTTGCAGGCGATCCATCGTTTTCCCAATGGGCCGGTCAAGCTAGGGGATTCGCTCCACTGGGATATGCTGCGCCTGTGGGAACAAATGAAACATGGGCTGGCACTTGCCGTCAGGGAGGCCGGAGATTCGCTGATCAGCCTGGGAGTTGATACTTGGGGTGTTGATTTCGTTTTGCTCGATATCGATGACAATCTGATCAGTAATCCCTTTCACTATCGCGACCGTCGTACAGAAGGGATACTGGAAACCGTTTCAAATGATATCTCTTACGCCTAGATCTATCAACAAACGGGTATTCAGATCATGGCGATCAATAGCCTGTACCAGCTTGTGTCGATGGCGAAGTCGAAATCTCCTCAAATGGCATCCGCCAGCACATTTCTCAACATGCCTGATTTATTTAACTTCTGGTTTTCAGGATTGAAAGCCTCAGAATATACCATTACAACCACAACCCAATGTTACAATCCAATCACTAACCAGTGGGCATGGGATTTATTGAAAAGATTGGAGATACCGACTTACATCTTAAGTCAGGCATACGACTTGACCAATGAAGGCGGGTATGGTGGGAAGATCTGTCTATTAAAGAACATTCTGGTATTATGGCTCTTATAGGAGTGCAGCCGTGAATGAGCTAGGAATGGCCAGGTATATTCTTACGATGATCTGACCCAAATCGCCGCCTCTGCCCTCCCATTTAAAGCTTATGTCAACCCAACCGATCCAGGCTTTTTGATGCCCGGAGATATGATAATTCGCAATTGATATGGATGGGATCGTGGAGGCTGCGAAGGTCAGCTTGCAGCCAACTTCTGAAACGCTCATGCACCTGGAAGCGTACCGGCAGCGGCCGGCGGAGGACATTTAGGCGGAGTTGCTGCCGCTGACGACCGCCTAGGATCTGGCAGGGAACCGCGGAAGAAGTCCCAACACCCGGTTCCTCGCCTCGTTACAAAGCACTGGCAAGTTGATTAACGTCAAAACGACTGACCAGTTTGATTGGTCAGTTCATAGATTCGGGAAATATATTGTCCTAGATCACTTCTTTCGGAAAGCCATCAGGTACACGGTATACGCGACCAGCAGGTAGGCCAGTAGCCGGATGATGATCAAGACGGTGTTCAGGGCATCCTTCAAGCCGAACAACGTAGCCAGGTGCGAGAGTCCGAATAAGCCGAACGCGATGGCGATGTAGAGGGAGTAAAGGTTTTTCGATCGCTGCCAAGCGATGATACCAAACACCAGGATGATGACGCACAGAACCAGGTTGATGAACGTGATGGTATCCCAGACAAAGTGCATGATAGGCCTCCTTTCAAAACTGGGCGGGTGAATGCTATCAGTATATTGCAAAACAGGCTCAAATACAAGACTCTCTCCAAACAGTGTGCATCTTACTGTTCCATGCATATTAATTGGAGACGGCAGATTGGGATTGCGGATTGGAAAAGAGATTTAAACACGACCACCACAGTATCCGGAAAGAACCGGGGCTGGCGGATACCAAGGAGGCGAAGGTAGAAGAAAAACACCCCTGACTGTCTGGGGGGCAGCTAACCAATTTTGCAACGACCTTCTCAAAACAGAACAACTGTGCTAATATTCAGCATTCTTGTTGTTCTTGCTTCTCATTCCGCCCTTCTGGATTGGAACCTGCTATGCTGAATACCTTGCCCCCGTCTCCTTTCTCCCCTCTTCCGTCCCCAGTCTCCCGTCCCCCGTCCTCCCTCCCCAATTCCCCTCGCCGGCGCGGTGGCCAACCCTCCAATCGCAATGCCTTCCAGCACGGCTTTTACTCCCGCAAGCACCCCACCCCCTTCGCCAAATTATCGAATTCAATGGACCGTTATGGACAGATCATGGCGGAGGGCAGCCCTGAAGAGATTGGGCAGGCGGTTCACGATCTGGGCAAACAAATAGACCTCTTGGGTCACCTATGTATAAAAGTGTTGGATTATGGGAACATTTCTCTATTTGTGGCATTGCATAAACTCTTGCTGAAAGCTACCCGTACCTCCATGCGCTTTAAAATTATGTTGCATTTCTATCTGCAGCCAATCCGCGACCTACAATATGTAGCAGACCACGCCCTGGATCTCATTTACTACGAATTCTGGGAACACAGGATCACTCGCGATGCCGATTCGTTTCGCATTGAATTTAAAAAAAGTGACCTAAATTCCATTCCCTCCTGGGAGGACCTCTACCCTCCCATCTCGGAACCCACCTTCCCATTCCTTACTCCCCGCCAGTGAGAAGTCCTCGCCCCATTGATTCCTCCTCTGCAACCGAGTCTCCCCTCTCCAAATCCGCAGGATTTGGGGAGGGGCCGGGGGGTGGGGCGGGGGGAGAGGTCGCGCCGGGGTCGCCCTCCCACCGACCCGCCTCTCCTCCTCGATGCCATCTTCTGGAAAATCGCCCACCACGCCCAGTGGCAGGACCTGCCCGTTGGCTATCCATCCATGTTTACCTGCCGCCGCACCTACCGCCGCCTGTTCCGCAGCGGCCGCCTCCTCACCCTCTACCGCGCCCTTTACAAGGATCTCTGCACGCGCGGCCGCTTAGATCTTCCCGCCTTGGTGAAGCGTGACTGTTTTACAATTACCGGAAACAAGGTTGCTCTCCATCCTGATATGGACAAAACCTGGCAGATGCGTACCGCCCTGCTTTTCATGCAACCGGCCTACCAGATGCTCCTCCATATCCGTCGTGAAAAAGACCAGGAACGCCGCCGCAGACTCTCCCAATTTCGCTTGCCTAAAATGGACCGGCTGGGTCAGGTTCGAATGCCGTCAATCAAGCCCTTGCATGTTCGGCCGCTCCGCCCCGAACCGGAATTCTCGTTCACACCCCCTGATCAACTCTTTCTTTTACCAAAATTACAAAAATGATTATGAACGTCCCCCTTTCTCTCCTCTTCCTTCTTCCCCCTTCCCCCTTTTCCCTTATCTCTCACCCCTTACCCCTTCCCCTTTTTATTTCTCATTTCCCGTTACTTATTCTTTCCCCTCGTCTTGCTCCCCTCTCCAAATCCGCACGTGTCCCCGTATGGGGAGGTTTTGGAGAGGGGCCGGGGGAAGCCCCCTGTCAGTGGGAAGTTCTGGAGCCATTGCTCCCCTCATCGCCTCTATTCCCATCTTGCTCCCCTCTCCAAATCCGCACGTGTCCCCGTATGGGGAGGATTTGGAGAGGGGCCGGGGAAAGCCCCCTGTCAGTGGGAAGTTCTGGAGCCATTGCTCCCCTCATCGCCTCTATTCCCATCTTGCTCCCCTCTCCAAATCCGGACTTTCAATCGTCTCTCTCCCCTCTCCAAATCCGCAGGATTTGGAGAGGGGCCAGGGGTGAGGTTGGGCAGTTATTCGCTCCTCTTCGTTCCGCGAAACGAACACCCTTTCCCCTTTCCCCTTACCCCTTCCCCTTTTCAGCTTTCAGCTTCTCACTTATTCCTGAGAATCCCCAAAATAAATTAAGGTATAATCAGCCCGCTGTAAGCATCCCAATTAACCTGAGGTTTGTACATGAAAGAGTATACGACTGAGTTTATCCGAAACATCGCCCTCGTCTCGCACGGTTCCGGTGGGAAAACCATGCTGGCGGAGGCTTTCCTGCACGTCACTGGAGCCACCACCCGCCTGGGGAAGATCGAAGACGGCACAACCGTTTCGGACTTTGAAGATGAAGAGATCCGCCGCAAGCTTTCCCTTTCCACATCCGTCATCCCGGTTGAATACAAAGACTTTAAGATTAACCTGCTTGATACTCCCGGCTATACCGATTTTGTCGGCGAAGTGGTCTCGGCGCTCCGCGTCGCCGATGGTGCGGTGATCCTGGTCGATTCGGTCGCCGGGCTCGAAGTCGGCACGGAAATTGTCTGGAACTACTGCGACACGTTCAAGCTGCCGCGCTTCTTGGTGATCAACAAGATGGACCGCGATAACGCCGATTTTCAAAAAGCCTTGACCTCCGTTCAGGAATATTCCCCCACCCGGCTGGTACCGGTGCAACTGCCCTGGGGCGAAAAAGCCGCCTATAAGGGTGTGATTGACTTGATCACGATGAAGGCCTATGCTGAGGAGGGCAAGGTTGCCGAAGAGATCCCCGCGGACCTCAAAGCAGCTGCCGAGTCAGCCCGCACCAATCTGGTCGAAGCGGCTGCCGAAGGCGAGGATGCTCTCTTGGAAAAGTACCTGGACAGTGGTGAGCTGACCAATGAGGAGTTGCTGCGCGGCCTGAAAGCCATTCTCCGTTCCCAGACCTATATTTTAGTCTTCGTGGCTGCTGGTGGTCACGAGAAAGGTGTCCTGCCTCTGCTGGATGCGATTATCAACCTGATGCCCTCCCCCAAGGAAGTCCCGGCGCTGGCAAAGGGCAAAGACGGGGATGAACAACTCACTGCGACAGATTCCGGGCCTCTGGCTTTGTATGTCTGGAAGACCACTGCTGATCCGTTTGTTGGAAAACTGACCTACTTCCGGGTCTATTCTGGGTCGTTACAAGGTGATACCCGCATCTGGAACCAGAATAAATCCGCTGAAGAACGCATGACCGGCTTGTCCATTATACGTGGCAAGGAGACCATGCCTATCAAGGTGGTCCACAGCGGCGATATTGCCATTGTTGCCAAGCTGACCTCCACCACTACCGGCGATACACTCTGCGACCGCGGCCATCCGCTGACCCTGCCCATGCCTGTTTACCCGCATGCCCTCTATCGTGTAGCCATCAAACCTAAGACCCAGGCGGATGCCGCCAAGATTTCACCCACGCTCACCCGCCTGTGCGAAGAAGATATGACCCTCTCCTGGTACCAGGAAAAAGCCACCGGCCAGACCATCCTGCAGGGCATGGGTGACCAGCACATCGATGTGGCCATCCGCCGCGCTGAAGGCAAACTCCAGGTTGGCCTGTTGACAGCCGAGCCGAAAGTCCCCTATCGTGAAGGCATTACCAAAAAAGCCGACGCCATGTACCGCCATAAGAAGCAATCCGGCGGTGCCGGCCAGTTCGGCGAAGTCTGGTTGAGGATCGAGCCCTGCCCGGAAAAGGATTTTGATTTCACCGACGAGCTGGTCGGTATGAACCTGTCCAAATCCTACTTGCCCGCCATTGAAAAAGGCATTGCGGCCACCTTGCAGACCGGCGTGATGGCCGGGTTCCCGCTCAGCAATGTGCGGGTTATCGTCTACGATGGCAAGGAACATCCGGTCGACTCCAAGCCGGTCGCGTTCGAAATTGCCGGCCGTGAGGCCTTCAAGCTGGCCGTCAAGGATGCCAGTCCGGTGCTTTTCGAGCCGATCATGAACGTCCGCATCACTGTCCCGGATGCCAACATGGGTGATGTGATGGGTGACCTGAACAGCCGGCGTGGCCGTGTCCAGGGTACCGAGTCCGAGCGCGGTCGCACTGTAGTAGTGGCCCAGGTTCCTTTGGCCGAAATGTTGCGCTACACCACCCAGTTGCGTTCCATTACCGGCGGCCGGGGTGTCTTTACCATGGAACTCGACCGTTATGAGATTGTCCCTAACCATTTGACTCAGGATATCGTCGCTGCCCACCAGAAGGAATTGGAAGCGAAGAAGGAAGAGTAGACCTCCAGGGGGCTGTCCTAAAAGCAGACAGCCCCCTTTTTTTCTCCCACTTAAAGGCAATATTTACAGTTCTTTTGGGTCGCGACCTACATTTTTAGTGAAAATCTAAGAACTTTCTCCCACTTGTGACTGTCCTAAAAGGAAAATTTGGACTTTTGGGACAGCCCCTTGTCTTTTTAGACCTGTTAGACCTGTTAGAATTATTAGACTTTTTAGACTTATCAGACCTATAATATTCCCATGCTCCCCGATCTTTCCCACGCAGAAATCCTGCGCTACTCCCGCCACCTGCTCATCCCCGAAATTGGGCTGGAGGGCCAGCGCAAACTTAAGGCTGCCTCTGTCCTTATTGTCGGTACCGGCGGCCTGGGCTCGCCGGCGGCTCTCTACCTGGCCGCCGCGGGGGTTGGCCATCTCGGGCTGGTAGATTATGATGTGGTGGAAGAATCGAATCTGCAGCGGCAGGTCATCCATTCTACGGGAACACTGGGCAGCCGCAAGGTCCATTCTGCCCGCCAGCGTCTCCTGGATCTTAATCCGTACGTCCAGGTGGATACTTTTGACGAACCCTTTATATCCTCCAATGCTCTGCGGATTGCTGAGCCGTATGATCTCATCCTGGATGCCACGGACAATTTTCCAACCCGTTACCTGACCAATGACCTATGTGTATTGACCGGCAAGCCGCTTGTCTATGGGGCGGTCTTTCGCTTCGAGGGCCAGGCCAGTGTCTTTGATGCGCGTGTCGGACCCTGTTACCGTTGCCTGTTTCCCGAGCCGCCTCCACCCGGGCTGGTGCCTGCCTGCTCCGAGGCGGGGGTACTGGGCGTTCTGCCGGGGACGATTGGGACGATCCAGACCACCGAAGCCCTCAAGCTGCTGCTTGGGATCGGATCCAGCCTGGTTGGACGCTTACTAGTCTATAACGCCCTGGATATGTCGTTTGAGTACATCAAGCTGAAGAAGAACCCAAACTGTAAAATCTGTGGATCGCATCCAGAAGTGACCAGCCTGATTGACTATAACCTCTTTTGCGGAGTACCCGGTTTTCCTAACGAGGAAGAGTCCGCCAGTAAGGACTGGGACATTTCCGCTGCCGACCTGGCCGCCCTCCTTCAGCACGGTGAAAAGATCCGTCTGATCGACGTACGCGAGCCGCATGAAGTAGCGATCTCATCGCTGCCGGGGGAAGAGTTGCTTCCTCTGGGCCAATTGGCTGCCCGCCTGCCTGAACTGGATAGCAGCCAGGAAATCGTGGTTTTCTGCAAGACTGGTTCACGCTCAAGGCGCGCCCTGGAGCTGCTGGTCAGCGCTGGTTTCAAGAAGGTCAGGAACTTGCGCGGCGGAATCAATGCCTGGGCCAAGGAAGTAGATCCAAGTCTTCCGATATATTAGCCTGAACCCCTTGCGAAGGTTTGGCTTCTAATTAACGGGACAATATGGGATAAGTGCTGCCCCCATGTGGGAAGATCAGCACTTTTGCTTTGCCGGGGAATTTGCGTCTGGCGTGAGCCAATCCTTCATCCAGACTCTCCACGAATGTGACGAAAGGCAGGTTTGCCCGGGTTGCTGCCGGGATGGTTGGGGCGTAGACCAGCAGGTCACCCCACCGCATGGCTTGCAGAGCAAAATACAGGAAGAAGCGGTCCTCTTCGCCCATTCCCTTCAGTTGGATGCGCGGCACCAGCAGGAGCAGCAGCGGGGCCAGCAGCTTGAGTGTTTTCTGCCCAACCGGTAGCTTACGATTGGCCAGGCCAAAGACGCCCACTCCTTCGTCTGCCCGGATGCAGGTAATCATCACGCCGCCCGGCTGTAACGCACGCACGGTGTTGGCCAGGGCCTTCACACCTTGGCGTAAATCGCTGTCCATGGGATGGGAACTGCTGATGACAATATCTGCCAGCGACGGGATGGCTGCGCCATAGATTTCGCTGCTCGTTTGAATGCCTTCTCGGTGGGCCTGAATGGGGTCTCCGCAGACCACTCTGACAAACGGGGGAGACCAGTGGGTTCCG
>JBEKVG010000033.1:0-11909 GCA_049514195.1 Anaerolineales bacterium
AAGGCGGCTTTTTTTAGATCCTATTGGATTATATCGGTATGATTAATCAATATCCAGCCTAAAAATAGCGACCTGCCTCTCCTGTACGGGGCAGCGCTTACCAGCGTCCAGGCTGACGCGTAATCGCTCGCCGCTCCCCGCCCCGCTCAGATCTCAGAACAGGGAACGGTGGCGCGTCTCCCCTTTTCACTGCAGCGTGCCTTCCAGCTTCAAGCGTCAAAGAACGTCATAAATTCATTATTCGCACCAATCCGCCGTTTTCCATCCTGGACCAAACAATCACCGATTTCTATCTTCTTCTTCCAGTCTTGGCCAGGGCACATATGCGGTTATCTTTACGCCTAGACCCTTTCGCGTATGGGTTTGGAGAAATCCTCCTATTAGGTTAATCCGCTCTTCGATGCCGATTAATCCAATTCCATCTGATTGGGCTGTATCTTCCATCCCACGACCATTGTCAGAAACAGTGAGAGCAATCTGCTTTTTTCTATATTGAAGCCTGATCTCCACTTGGGTTGCGTGGGCATGTTTTAAGATATTTGTTAGTGCTTCCTGAACAAAACGATATAAACTGATGCCAATCTCATATGGTAAGCCAGGGATTTCTTCACCCTGATAGTGAATCGAGAGTCCAGTTCGTTTTGTGATTTCCTCACAATATTCTTTAAGACTTAAGTCAATACCCGCAATTTCCAACACTGGGGGGCGCAGGCTGTGGGTAAGTGTCCGGATTTGAGACATTACTTGATCGATGATACCCATTGAATCAACCAGATGTTGTCTGGTAAGTGTTTTGTTTTCAGGGATATCGCTTTCAATTGAAGCGATGTTATATTTCAATGAAATCAATGCCTGGCTAGCCTCATCATGCAGCTCGCGGCTGATTCGACGACGTTCCTCTTCCAAGGCCGTGACAAGCTGGTTCGTTAATTGCCTTAGCTGGATTTGGCTGGTGGTCAACTCAGCAGTCCGTTCCTCCACAAGCTTTTCCAGTTGCTCGCGCGAACTTAGGATTTCCATTTCCGTATGTTTTTGCATCGTAATATCACGCGATACTCCCATTACTCCGGAAATATTTCCCGAGGCATCCCGCAGCGGCACCAGCCAGGTGCCCAGCCAGATTGACTTATCATTGGTTCTTGTCTCCCCCTCAGCATAAAACTTTTTGCCATTCTTCAAAACCTTCATGAGATTCTTCTTCTGATGAGCACTAGTGAGAGAAGAGAAAAAACGCTCGCGAGACGCACCAATAATCTTCTCCGCTGGTAAGTTAAAAAAAGATGCTGCATTTGAGTTGATATATTGAACTCGATTGTCTTGGCCAATGATATAAATCATGTCTGGCGAAGCCTCGGCGAGAGTCCGGTAGCGTTCTTCACTTTGAAATACCTTCTCCCGTGCCTTCTTCCGTTCGGTGATATCTTCGATAATGCCCGAACGGACGATGTTACCATTCAGCATCGTTGGGACGACGCTGAAGTGAACATCGACGAGATGCCCGTCTTTATGTTTCAGCCGGAACTCACCGTTCACGGGTTTATTGGATTTGACATCCTGCGCAATAGGGGGCAAATTTTGCAGATCCACCTCAGATAGGAGTGAAATAGAGGTTCTTTCCAATAATTCCTCTTTTGAATATCCCAACATCTTCGCATAAGCATCGTTTACATATAATAGTTTGCCCCTACCCGACTCGTTCGTTGATTGAAATATCCCCTCGATAGAAGTCTCAGCGATCGCCCGAAACTTTTCCTCGCTCTCCCGCAACTCACGCGTGCGTTCCGCAAGCATCGATTCGAGTTGTGACTGGTACTTCCTCAGCTCTTCCGTGGTACGGAGCAGATCCGCAGCCATCGCGGAGCGGATATCTTCTTGTTCTTCGAGCACGATCGCACGTGAGCGCTCGGCAAAACCATTCGCCATGCCATTGAGTAGGTGCACGAAGCGAAGGTATACCAAGGCCGGTTCAGCCCCAAAAAAATCTTCGGCCAGTTGCCCAGCCCACAGTTGTCCGCTTATTTCGATTGCGAGCGGATCAATGCAGGGCAGGCTTGCCAAACCCACGCCGATTTCTCTCGCCGCGACTTGGTCTGGATTTTCAGCAAGTAGAAAGGCAATGACTTGATCGGTGAGCTGTGAAAACTTCTGGAGCGCTTCGGATCTATCTAATTGAAAACAACCAACTGAGGCTATGGCAAGGTACCATTGATGTGCGATTGCTTGGTTACGCTGGTGGATATCCTGGAGGGAATTTAGGGCTGTTGTTGAGTCCACTCAATTATCCTTTCCCAGCACAGCCTTCACGGCTTGCGCCCCACACCTGCAGTCGCCAAAGCCCGTTCTGGCTGGTCAACGAGAAGATCTTCGGGACTTTCGGGGCGCCAAAGCGGAAGGCGCACCACCCCAGGCTCGACCAATTCGAATCCATCGAACAGGCGGGAAGTCTCTTCCAGGGTGCGTGATACAGATAGAGAACCAGCCCCGGTGGACAATCTGTCTAGTTGAGCTTTGGTTTCCCTTGGAGCGCCCTCGAGAGAATAATGGGAAATGACTAAATAACTACCCGATGCCAGGCTGTCCTTCAGTACTCGCAGGATCCTCTGAAGATGTTCCTCATCCTTGACAAAATGCAGCACCGACAGCATAAGAACTCCAAGCGGCTTATGCAGATCGATCAATGCTGTGAAGGATGGATGTTCCAGTATTTTTTCTATATTGTGGACATCTTCCTGGATGGTCGAGGCGTTTGGGTCATCTTTTAGAATGGCCTGGCTGTGGAGCACTGCAATTGGGTCAATGTCCACATAGACAACGCAGGCCGAAGGATTGATCCTTTGAGCTACATCGTGAACATTGCCTGAGGTCGGAATGCCAGAACCAAT
Source organism: Anaerolineales bacterium (assembly GCA_049514195.1). GTDB lineage: Bacteria > Chloroflexota > Anaerolineae > Anaerolineales > Villigracilaceae > UBA877. Next base: position 2,883 of record JBEKVG010000033.1, read on the forward strand.
GTCAAGGAATTGATCTATCCCCTCCTGGCAAAGGAACTTCACCGCTCTTCGGAGGAAAGCTCGATTGGCTAATGCCCCCAGACGGATGTCGGGACAGGCCTTGATGACCAGGTCTCCCACCTTTCGGTCCACCGCGAAGTTATGGAAACCTCCGAGAAGGTAATCGTAATAGCGGGCAGTGTTGTATTGGTCTATCGTCGCATCGATAGAGGTCCGATCTTCGGTATTGGTCATGGTTGTTGTATCCTCGAAGTGTAATGTCAACTCTGATATTTATACAATGATAAACCGATTGCGTCAACCTCGTAAAGGAGACCTTCGTATATGAATTCAGATTATGGAGAAATCTCCTAATCGGGTATACAGGCTCTGACCACGTTGTGCGACAGATTAGCCACCGCAGCCAAAGCGTCCCCCCTGCACCCCGCCTGCACTCCGAAGGAGCGAAGGGCCGTTGGGGCGCCAGGCGCAGGTAGCCCCAGCCTCAGCCGGTCAGACGGTCGACTTTATGGCTACTACCAGGCGGGTACATGGCCGCGCCAGCCGGGGACGAGGCTCGGGCTGAATCGCCGTGGCCATTGGGTCGAAAGCCGGGGCTGCCACCGTTATATTCGCCTCGTCGACGCTGTTCGCGGTTTTTTAACAAGTTTTGCACACGGACAGGTGAGGAAATTGCACAAGTAATGGCAAACATTTTGATTTAAAACCAGCCATTTAATATCCTTATGCGGATTTTATCCCTTGGCGGGGACAGGTATAATCTGTCTATGAACAGTAATATGATCCGTTAAAACGCGTCGTTGAGTGGCCCTCAATTTTACGGGAGCTGCCAGATGAAGGATCAAAAACAATTCTTCGGACTGTCTTCAGTGCCCCTGGTGATCATCCTAGGCGCGCTGGTGAAATTCGCTCTCCATCTGTACTATGCCTCGGGGTATGGTTATTTCTTAGACGAGCTCTACACCATCGCCCTCAGCCGGCACCTGGCGTGGGGCTACGTGGACCTACCGCCGCTGGTCCCGGCGCTGGTGGCGTTGAGCCGGCTCCTGTTAGGGAAATCATTTTTCGCTTTTCACATCGTCCCGGCGCTGGCAGGCGCGCTTACGCTGGTCTTCGTGTGCCTGATCACGCGGGAGTTTGGCGGTAAATGGTTTGCCATTGCGCTGGCTGCCCTGGGATTCATCATCGTCCCCATCTGGCTCGCCATTGATTCCATCTTCTGCTACGACAGCATTGACCAGCTGATCCTGGCCGGCTTCCTCTATACGCTCGTCCGCTTTCTCCGCAGCGGAAACCGGAAACTCTGGCTCCTGCTGGGCCTGATCGCCGGAATCGCCTGCTTGACCAAGATGACCATCCTGTTCCTGGGGCCGGGATTCCTGCTGGCGCTGCTGGTTTCGAAATACCGCAAGGACCTGATTACGCCTTGGCCTTGGCTGGGGGCTGCTCTGTGCCTGGCGGTTATCACGCCGTACATGCTCTGGCAGCACGCCAACCACTGGCCGACGCTCGAATACTGGACCAGGTACGACACGGTGCGGATGTACCATGCTTCCATCCGGCAGTATCTAACGAATATTCTTATTTACATGAACCCGTTCGTCATGCCCTTCTATGTTGCCGGTCTCTATCGCCTCTTTCGCCCACTCAAGGGCGTGAATTATGCCTTCCTGGGCATCCTGTTCCTGTTCACGCTGGGCATGATGTACGCTCTGCGCATGCCGGCCCGCTTGCTGGCGGAGCTTTTCATCCCGCTATTGGCAGGCGGCGCGCTGTTTGCGGAGGAATTGCTGGCCGGACTGCGCTGGGAAAAAGCTGGGCAAGCTGTTGCCACGACCTATCTGCTGGTCATCGGCATTTTTGCCATGCCGCTCAACCTGCCCATCCTGCCGGTGGACCAGATGGAAGCCTATGCCGATCACTTTAAAATGTTCTATCAACCCCTCAGGGAGTTCAATTTCACCTCGTTTTATCCGCTGCTGCTCACTGGGCGGCTCGGCTGGGATACGCTGCCGCGGGACGTGGCCGGGGTGTATGACGGGCTGCCGCCGGAATATAGAAAGATTGCAGGGATCTATACGGATTCGTACGCGACGGCCGCGGCGATCGACGTGCTGGGGCCTCCCTATGGTCTCCCCCACGCAGTCAGTGGATCTTTGACCTATTATCTTTGGGGACCGGGATATTCCTGGGATGTGATTGTGCTCGTCACCGATAGAACCAATAACATGTCGGTCTTTTTCGACGAGTGTAAACTGAAGGCAGTCAGCCAGTACGATTTTGACCCATTCGGTCACGCCTATATCTACGTGTGCCGGAAGCCGAAAGTCCCTGCGAATGTCATATGGTCCAGCGTGAAAACTTACCGCTAGACCCAAAAACCGGGCCGGGTAACCACCAAGCGTCTGAGCTGCCCAACAAAGCATGCAATGGACGTGTGGGAGTCTGCGCGGTTTACGGGCATTTTCCTGACTTCGAGTTTTTTCTGCTGCCAAGCATTGTCCACGTCTACCCACATGCCACTAACGCTAACCGTTATACGCCAATTTTGTCACTCTCTGAAAAGGCGTGACGCGACTCGGTAGTAAGCCGCGGCTGAGGCGGAAACTGATGGTTCTGGTCGTATACAACGAAGTGAAGCCTTTCCTCAAGACAGACGAAACGTCCCTGAATACTGTTCGAAACAGCGAACAGGTAGCATTTAAGGCCGCTGGGTAGACTAATTGCCTTGAGGAAACCGAGGATAAATAATACAATTCATGCGATGGTCGCGAAAGGAGGTACGCCATCATGCACTGGAGGACCACCATCACGGACTTGGTGCAGGGAATTATCGTTGGGGGAGTGCTGGCAGTGGCTACATCATATCTTCTCGTCAACGCTGAGATCAAATCAATGCACACGACTTTCAACGGCTGGACCACCACTCTGAAATACGGCACCTTCGGCAACGATATCCTACTGCGGGCCGCATCTGCCAAGGACGCCCTCGCTGCCAACGTGGCAGAAGAGGCGGTATATTTGACGGCGACCGAGGATGGCACGGGTCGCACGCTGAATGGATAGCACAACTACAGGCTCCACTTCCCGCTTGGAGGGCTACCGCCCAACGATGCCTTCTGGTCGCTGACCATGCTCAACCCCCAGCGCTACATGGTGGACAACCCGATCAACCGCTACAGCGTCGGCGACAGGTCGGGCCTTGTGCCGGGCGCCGATGGATCTATTGACATCTACATCCAGAACACAGCTCCGGCTGGTCACGAGTCGAACTGGCTGCCGACACCGACCGGTAATTTCGTGCTGGTACTGCGCGCCTATCAGCCCGGCGCGGCCGTCCTGAGCGGCGAGTACCACGTGCCGCCCGTCGTTGAGGTGCATTGATGTCGAAGAAGAAAAGTAAGGACAGTGTAGGCGCGCCAGTTGCGGCCGGCGGGGAGGATAGCCGCACAGTGCCGACCGGTGCCATTACGGCAGTTCAGGCCACCTGTACCTGCGGTACTGGCGCAGGTAGGAACAGGAGAAAAGCCCACTTGCTCACGTTCGCCTTGGCAGTGATCATGGTGTGGGTCCTCGGTACCTACGCCTATATCTACTTCATGCCGCACATGTACTACAACGCGTTGGAGCGAGCGATGACCCGGCACGGCATCGGTGCCACGACAAACGGAAACCGTCCCTCCGGAATTCCCGTCAACACGCTCTTTGCGATGTCTGCCCTAGCTTCGCCTACTACCTTGGGGTCCAACTTCTTGGAGGGCACAAACCACGACACGCTTTACACCACTGGCTGGCTTGATCTTAGCAAAGGGCCGGAGGTCTTGCATGTGCCGGACATGGCTGGCCGATACTACAGCATAGAGTTTGTTGACCCATGGGGAGATGTCTTCGCTTATGTTGGCCGGCGCACCACTGGTACCCGGGCCGGTGATTACCTCATTAGCGAACCGGGCTGGCGGGGGGCGGTTCCGGAGGGCGTGACGCAGATATTCTCGCCGAACAACACGGTGTTGCTCATCGGACGAGTACTTGTGGAAAGTGACAGCGACTTGGCGACTGCCTATGGCCTTGAGAAGCAGATACAACTAACACCACTGAGCCATTGGCAACCCGGCCAGTAGCACTCCAACGCCCCGCTGCTGCTCACCTCCATTCTACGACCAAGCTGCAGGCGCGCTTCGGTTCCGTCCAGCTGATCAACTCAAAACCTCCACCCTTCGGGGAGGCAAAAAGCCCTGAACAACCGGAGCGCTTCGCGCAGAATGCTTGCGCTCCGGCCTAAAAATCCCAGGCAAAAAGAAGATCACAAGCAAAGCGCGGACTGCCTTCGGCAGTCCACTGCTTGTTTTAAGAGCACGGCATTACGTGGATTGCCTGCGGCAATCCGCTGCCGTCACTTCTGCCTGCGCCAGCTTGCCCTAGACGGACAGTCCAGGGTACCACAGGTACAGGTGGCAGGCGATAACGTTTCGCCACCTGCAATTCTCGTTTCTGCCAGCAACTTGCCGCAGGCACAGGTGGCGCAATCAGGCCGCCTCTCATATCCCCGGCATTTCGCGGGGACAAGTACGGACCAAATCGAAGACTCGCCATTGATTGGCGAGTCTTCCGTTTATCCGGGGCAAAGCCGCTGGCACCTGCCGGCTTGTACCACGAAGTGGCACTTGTACCACGAAGTGGCACTTGTACCACGAAGTGGCACTTGTACCACGAAGTGGCACTTGTACCATGAAGTGGCACTGCTGCACCGGTCTGGAGCTGGTTGCGCGGGGAGACGGTCGTGGAAGAGCACCATGGCCCGCCGCTTCTACCAGGCAAATTTGGTCGATATTGACGAGAGCGATTATAGCAGCTTACTTGACGTTATTGATAAAAATGATCAGTTCGTCCCCTTCGTCCTTGCCTATGCCAAGCGAGCCTTGATTGAAGCCAGGGAAGGACATGAGAAACCAGCCAGTACCCACGAAGTGGGCACTCGTACCCACGAAGTGGGCACTCGCAAGAAGTAAAGATCATTCGCGGCCGGTTCCCAAGCATACCTTTCGCGCTGCAAGCAATAGCAGCACGCTGGTGCGAGAAGACAGGCACAGGTGTACTCCTTGTAATGATCTGGTTTCTGTCCTCATATGAAAAGAGTGGGCGAATTCAATCGCCCACTCTTTTTTATTGAATTTATTCCACCCCAGGTGGATCTTGTAAATATCCTAAAGAGCTGTTGTTTTTGGTTTATATCTACCGGTCATGATATATACTAACCACGGTCAAGTACGAGCTGGATAGTACGGGATAATGGTCATCTACATACTGAGGAACCACTACCAGATACGGACTGAAGGTGTTTAGGACGGGATAATGGTCATCGACATACTGACCAACCACTATCAGATACGGACTAAAGATGTAAGGGAAAGATGAAACGCTCGCGGTGTTACCGATAGCCAGGCTTTGAAACTTTCCAACCTCCGATGCAACCAGTCCCGACAGTCCCGAGCTGAGGGAGACGAAATCCCGTTCACCCTTGTCTACAGTAACCAAGGCCTTAGACAGCCCAACCTGCGATGCAGCCAGTTGCACAATAGGTGAGATGGATCCGACATAGTTCGACGTTTGGGGCGTCTGGAAGCCGGTCTTAGCAATGGACAGGGCGTAGTCCGACGTGAGAGGCGTCTGGAAGCCAGTCACAACAATGGCCGGGGCGTAGTTCGACGTGATGGGCGTCTGGAAGCCGGTCACTGCAATGGCCGGGGCATAGTTCGACGTGAGGGGCGTCCTGAAGCTAGTCTCAACAATGCTAAATGCATTGTTTTGAACTGGCTTTTGGCTGACAAACGTAAAAGCTGAGCTTGCCATCGCGCCAATGATTACCAAAATACCGAACAGGAAATAGTTTTTTAACATGATTTACTCCTTTTACATATTTGATGAGCACCTGCGATCAAAACGAAATGCTCACTTCTGGATTCATATTTACCATATGGATAAATTACAATGTGGATAAATATGATGATATTAGTATGATTTACTATATCACGTTGTTCCATAATAAGCAAGGGTTAAAACATATCAATTCCCACTATATTGCGGGGTCCTGACCTAGATAGGTCAGGCAGGAACAGGTGGCGCACGAGTACCTGCAGTACTTGTGCAGGCAGGCAGGCCGGCTCACGAGAACAGACATAAGCGAAAAGACCCGCCGATCTAAGGCGGGTCTTTTCGCTTGCACTAGTGCTGCACCTGTACCTGCGGTACTGCCTGCACTTGCGCAGGTACAAGTGGCGCAGGTAAGCACAGGCGCTATCCGGGGCGAAGCCGCTGGAGCCTGCCGGCTGATCCTGCCAGTCTGTAGCCAACTGCGCTTTGCCGGCCTTGGAAGAAACCCAAGGCCAAGCGTAGTACGAACTGTAGCAAGTTCTTGAAAGAGCACAGCGAGAACCTGAATTGGCGAAAGAGTTCGCCAATTCAGCGCCGCTTTTTTTGAAAGTTCGCTCTAGCATGTGTAAAAAAGCATCGCCGCCATACTGCCTACCTGGCCAGGCATATGGTTGCCGCCGATTGGAAACTGGCTAGTAAAGTCAGCAAACCCTGCGCCCTAGCCAGCGTCAAAATAAGGTTTTAAGACTTAGCACAAGTATATTTTAACAGCGAAGCGGGTATTTTTTCTATATCTATTTGGTGTGATATCTTCTTTTTTTTTATTGAGAACAGATTTACGAATGATAATGATTCTCCCAACCCATATAAGTGGTGAAAGCCTCATCAAGGATTTCCGCAACGCTTCCCATGGTCATGGCAACATGATGTTCAAAGCCGTTTTTACAGATAAACTTCATTAAGGACTGCAAATTCGGCACGTGCGCCACTGCCCTATCGCCAAAAGTATCCAGCGGGTCGTTGGTCAGTTCGCCTTCACCGGTGTAAGTCCGGATGACACCGCTGATATCGTCAGTGCTCACCCGAGCATAGGTCATTGGCCCAGCGGAGGCGCGGCCCGCCATTGCTCCGTAGGTGTTTTCCTCGCCAAGGGTGGTACCCAGGATTGATGCAGTCTTGATTTCGATATCGGGGATGAAGGACTTGGCCCAGTTGCCACAGTGGAATAAAACACAGCGGTCAGGGTCATCCGCGTAATTGTTGTTCCAATCCACCAGCGCGCTGGGGAAATTGGAGGCCAATTGCAGTGCATACATTGAGACCACACCAGTGATGTCCGTTTCACAGGCAGAGGGCATGAGCTGGTTGCTCATCATGCTCATTAGGGTGCAGGCGTTGATGCTATAGTTCTTCTGGATGGAGTCCCAGCATTGGAGGGCGGTCGCTTGCAAATCGTTGGCTTGCATCCAGCCAGAAATAACGACGCCTAGCTTGGCCATGCGCACCATAGCGGGCGAGGGGACGGTATCGTGTTTGGCATAGGCGTGAATCTCCTCCAGCTTGGCTTTTACGCGTGGTGAGTCATCATTCAGGCGAGCAGAATCGCCCAGGATTTCGGACAGATCCACTGTTGTTACAGTGATTCCGGTAGCTTGTAGGATTTTTTCGCTGAAACGGACAGTGTTAAAAGCGCTAGGGCGAGCCCCAATCGCGCCCAGGCGGGCAGTGCGCAGTCCTTTGACCACTCGGCAAATACCAAGGAATTTAGACAAATCCTTTTTAAAGGATTCTGACTTCGGCTTGGCGGTGTGCAAGCTCGTCAAGGTAAAGTCATAACCGTACTGGTGGAGGTTATTGCAGACCGAAATCTTGCCACAGAAGGCATCGCGGCGACGCTCGACATTGAAAGCTCCTAAATCATCGGGATACGCCTGCACCAAAATTGGGACATTCAAGCCAGAGAGTTTGATGGCATCTGCCACGCCTCTTTCATCGCCAAAGTTAGGCAAAACGACCAGAATGCCGTCAATACGCTCACGGTTGGCTCTGAAAAGTTCTGCACAGGTTTTGGCATGAGCGTAGTTTTCCACAGAGCCCAGTTTAGTTTCCTGCTCTCCCAACATCACGCCATCAATATTCATTTCCTCGAATAAAGCAAGGATATCCTGCCGTGCCTCGCTTACAAGGTGGGCGGGAAAAAAATCTCGATTGCCGAAAATGACTCCCAATGTGGTATTCATGTTTATTCTCCATATTTTGATCAAGTAATCTCAAAATTGCCAATCTATAATTTAAAACCCCAGGCTCCAGCCACAAGAATGACGTTGGCAAAAGGTGTAAATTCTGCGGTACGGATGATGGCTTTGGACGAGCCAGCCATTTTTTTAAATTCCAGGTGCGGCAGGGTTTCGATAGGTACGTCACCCAATAATTTTTGAATCCCGGCGTAAATATGCGGGCTTTTAGTCAAAATATCTTCCGATACGTAGGCTTTTTCCACAAACATTTCGATCAACACAACTTCAAGGGTCTCCAAAAAGCCTGGGACGGCGGGTTTCAGCGCCAATTCGATACGCTGAGTTGTGTCAGGGATGGGCAGCCCGGCATCGGCAACAGTCAACGTGTCAGTATGTTCAAGATGGGCAATCACGGTGGAAATTGCCGCATTAATGATTCCAATCTTTTTCATATCGATTTGCTCCTTTCTTGCATAAACTGCTCGACTTCCTCGCGACGGGGGAGCGAGGGTTGGGCCCCAACGCGTGTAACAGAAATAGCTGCCGCAGCGCTGGCAAATTCAGCAGCTACAGGTAATGATTTTCCTTCACAAATGCCCACTGCCAGCGCACCGACAAAACAATCTCCTGCAGCGGTGGTATCAATAGTCTGTACCTGAAAGGCCGGAATTATCATCCCTTGGTTTATTTTTTCATTGAAAAGCATTGCACCCTGGTTACCCAACGTCACAATCAGGTTTTTAGGCCCCAGCGACAGCAATTTTTCGGCAGCGCGGCGGGTATCAGCAGCGGATTGCAACGGTATCCCAGTCATTAGAGCGGCTTCATATTCGTTGGGTAATAGCACATCAACCAATTCGAGCAGATCTTTTTCCAAAACCTGGGCTGGAGCCGGGTTTAAAAGCACCTTTGCACCTTT
>JBEKVG010000034.1:0-11875 GCA_049514195.1 Anaerolineales bacterium
TAAGAATATCCGTCCATTTGCAGGACGGCCTCTGATCGCCTACAGCATTGCAGCAGGACTTCAAGCTAAAACAGTGACGCGTGTGGTTGTGACGACGGATGATGAGGAGATCGCTGATGTGGCGCGTGATTGTGGAGCAGAGATTCCATTCCTACGCCCCGCTGAATTAGCCCGGGACGGTACGCTCGACCTGCCCGTTTTCAAGCATGCCTTGAATTGGCTGGCTCAACATGAGGATTATCATCCTCAGGTAGTCGTACATCTCCGGCCGACAACTCCAGTCCGCCCTCCTGACCTGATAGATCGCTCTGTTTCCCTACTGCTGGCCCATCCGGAAGCGGACTCTGTACGCGGGATAACGCCTGCCCATCAAAACCCGTTCAAGATGTGGCTTATGGATAGCGAGGACACGCCCATTCGCCCAGTGACAACTGTCCCGGGGGTTGAAGAGCCATACAACCTGCCGCGACAAATATTGCCGACCGCCTATACTCACACTGGTCTGATTGACATCATTCGTCCGGCGACTATCCTGGAATTAAATTCGATGAGCGGCAATACAATTTTGCCAATTCTGTTTGATCCAACTTACAATGCTGATCTGGATACCCTTGAGGACTGGAGACATGCCGAACAAAGAGTGATTCACGATAGACCGAAAATGGTCTGGCCGGGGCAAGCGCCTCGCCGTATGCCTGAAATGATCCGCCTGCTGGTTCTCGATTTTGATGGTGTCCTGACTGATAATCGCGTCTGGGTGGATCAGGCCGGGCGGGAGATGGTGACAGCCAACCGCAGTGACAGTCTTGGGATTAATTTGCTTCGTCAGGCCGGAGTCGAAACTGTGGTTATTTCGATGGAAACCAATCCTATCGTCACAGCGCGTTGCCAAAAGATGAAAATCTCTTCCATCCAGGGGAAAAACGATAAAGCAACTGCATTAAAAAGGCTGCTCTTGGAGCGCAATATCAATGCGAGTGAAGTTATCTATCTGGGAAACGATGTTAACGACTTGCCGTGCTTCCCGCTGGTGGGCTGGGCAGTGGCGGTGGCCGATGCCGTGCCCGAGGTAGCCCGTCAGGCTGATTATGTCCTGGCTCGATCCGGAGGTCACGCGGCAGTTCGTGAACTTTGCGACTTGATCATTGAGCGATTGTCTGACAGCCCTCACTCCCAACACAAGGCCTGACTTCTGAATTACAATTGCGCACGTCCACCGGTCTGACAGGTAAATCTTTACCAGGTAACAGCTATAAATCAATATTGCGGAGGAATAAAGTGCCTGAAATAACAATAGGAAACTCTTTGGTTGGTAACGGAAATCCTTGTTACATTGTTGCGGAGATCGGTATCAACCACAACGGAGATATCAACATAGCAAGAAAATTGATTGACGCGGCTGTTGCAGCGAAGTGTAACGCAGTTAAATTTCAAAAGCGGACAATCGAAATAGTATATTCTGTTGAGGAATTGGCGCGCCCACGTGAAAGCCCCTTTGGAACCACGAATGGAGATTTAAAATATGGCCTGGAATTTGGCAAAGAGGAATATGACGAAATCGATCGTTACTGCAGGCAGAATAATATTACATGGTTCGCCTCTTGCTGGGATGAACAGTCGGTTGATTTCATCGAGCAATATGATGTGCCGTGTTATAAGATCGCCTCGGCTTGCCTGACTGATGATGGACTGCTTCGCCACACACGCTCCAAGGGACGCCCAATCCTGCTCTCAACCGGCATGAGCACCCTGGAACAGATTGATCATGCGATCGAGGTGCTTGGAAAAGCCAATTTGGCAATTCTGCATTCCACCAGCACTTATCCTGCTCTCTACGAGGAATTGAACTTGCGCGTAATCCCCATGTTGAAACAGCGCTATGGCTTGCCTATAGGCTATTCCGGCCACGAAACCGGTCTTTCCACCTCGATTGCTTCCATAGCAATGGGTGCTTGCGTGGTGGAGCGTCATATTACTCTTGACCGAGCCATGTGGGGATCCGATCAGGCAGCGTCTGTGGAACCGCAGGGTTTCGTTCACATGGTTCGTGATATCCGTCTGGTCGAGAAAGCCATGGGCGACGGTGTTAAGCGCGTGGTCGAACGAGAAGTGCCAATCATGAAAAAACTGCGCCGTGTCGATACAAAAGGCAGCGGAGCATAGTGGTGAAGACAAATGACTCATATTGGTATTATGCAAGGCCGCCTGGTCCCTCCGACCGATAACCGTATTCAATGTTTCCCGCGCGAGCGTTGGGAGGATGAGTTTGCACTTGCCAACCAAGCCGGGTTGGATTGCATCGAATGGATCTATGATCTTTACGGGGCTGACGTAAATCCACTGGCAATGGATACCGGGGTGGAAAAAATCAAAGAGCTTTCACAGCAGTATAAGGTTAATGTCCTTTCCATCTGTGCAGATTATTTCATGGATAAACCGCTTGTCCGGGTCAGCCAGGCGGAACTAGATGACCGCCTCAATACATTCCGCTGGTTAATGGAGCGTGGCCATTTGATCGGCATCAACCGGATGGTGATACCGTTCGTAGATGCTTCCCGGATCAATACCCAAGCCGAATTTGACGGAGTGGTGAAGCTCCTGAAGGATATCCTTCAAGAAGCTGGCAAGACTGGTATAGAAATCCATTTGGAGACCTCCTTGAACCCGGCTCGCTTTGCCGACCTTTTGGCTCAATTACCCCATCCGCTGCTCAAGGTCAATTATGATTCCGGGAACAGCTCTTCCCTGGGTTATGCCCCCCGCGAGGAGTTTGCTTTTTACGGAGAACGAGTGGGCAGCGTCCATATCAAGGATCGCTTGTTGGGTGCAGGTACGGTCCCGCTTGGTACAGGCGATGCGGATTTCCCGGCCCTGGCTGAAAGTCTGAGGAAAATCGCCTATAAAGGGGACTTCATCCTACAGATGGCACGCGGCGCCAGTGGTGATGAAGTGGCCTGGGCAAAGCAGAACCGTGAATTTGTTTTGAAGAGATTCCAATTATTGTAAAGGCCTTCAATTGTGAGGATAAGTTAAGATGAAAATCCTTATCATGGGTCTGGGCGGGATTGGGCAGCGGCACCTGCGTAACCTGCGTTCACTGCGGGGGAATGATATGGAGATCATCGCGTATGATCCCCGTTCCTATCTGCCGGTTCTCACCGACCAACTAAAGGTCGAAGAGGGAGCAAGCCTGGAGAAGAAATACAACCTGCACATCTTTGCAGATCTCGAACAGGCCTTGGCCCAAAAACCACGAGCCGGCTTTGTTTGTAACCCGACCAGCTTGCATGTTCCAGCGGCAATCCGAGCGGCTCAGGAGGGGTGCGCCCTTTTCATCGAGAAACCGCTCTCGCACAATCTGGAAAATGTGGACAAATTGATCCGTCTGGTGGAAAGCCACGGTGTGACAGCCGTGGTTGGTTATCAGATGCGTTTCCACCCTTGCCTGCGAAGATTACACACCCTTGTTCAAGAGAAAAAAGTCGGCCGAATTATGTCTGTAAGGGCGGTAGTTGGTGAGTACCTGCCGGGCTGGCACACGTATGAGGACTATCGCCAAAGTTATGCCTCGCGACAGGATCTGGGGGGAGGTGTAATCCTTTCACAAATCCACGAGCTGGATTATCTTTATTGGCTGTTTGGCATTCCCCGGCGCGTATTTGGGCTAGGAGGGCATTTGAGTAGCCTGGAAGTTGATGTGGAAGACACAGCCGATATTTTATTGGAATGCATGACCGATGGTTATCCCATCCTCATTAGCTTGCATCAAGATTACATACAAAACCCAGCCAGCCGTTCCTGTGAAATTATTGGCGATGCCGGGAAGATTCTGGTGGATATTCAAGGGCTCACCGTGGATGTTTTCGATGGCAGGGGAAACCATGTTGAGGCCAGTTCTTACGAAGGCTTCCAGCGTAATCAGCTATTCCTGGATGAATTGAAGTATTTCTTGGATAGCATGGATGGAAACCAGACTCCGCTAGTGAGCCTGCGCGAGGCTGCGCAAAGCCTGCGCATGGCACTGGCGGCGAAGGAATCCCTGGCTACCGGGAAAGTTGTTGAATTGGAAAGGCAAGAGTAATGGAGAAATTAAAGAATTTATTTGATCTGACTGGTCGGGTGGCAGTAATTACTGGTGGGACCGGGCTTCTAGGTCAACAGCATGCCGAGGCGATCGCACAGGCGGGAGGAATACCCGTCCTGGCGGATATCCGCGTTAATGGGATCGACCTGCATAGCCGGGAGGGGAAGGCGCGTTTCGGCGAGAAAGCGTGCGCCATCCAGACGGACATAACCGATCCAAAAAGTGTTAAGAATCTACTAGAGGTTGTATTGGATAAGTTCGGCCGGGTCGACATTTTGGTCAATAATGCCGCGAATAACCCCAAGATGGAAAACAATGCGGAAGTGGAATTCTCCCGTTTGGAATTCTTCCCGCTCGAACAATGGGATGCCGATCTGAATGTTGGACTCAAAGGTGCCTTCCTATGTTCACAGGTCATCGGCAGTGAAATGGCCCGCCGCAAGCAGGGCGTGATTGTCAATGTGGCCTCTGACCTGGCAGTCATTGCACCCGACCAGCGCCTTTATCGCAAACCGGGCCTTCCTGAGAGCAAGCAACCGGTCAAACCAGTGACCTATTCCGTGGTAAAGACTGGTCTGATTGGATTAACGCGCTATCTGGCCACTTATTGGGCTGATAGCGGCATTCGTGTCAATGCGATCTCGCCTGGCGGCGTGTACAATAACCAGCCGGACGATTTCGTTGAGCGACTTGCCAAGCTGATCCCATTGGGCCGCATGGCGAACATTGATGAATATCAAGCCGCCATCCTTTTCCTGTGTTCGGACGCTTCGTCCTACATGACTGGCACCAACCTGGTCATCGATGGCGGACGTAGCTGTTGGTAAATCTGGATTTTATATATAGAAAGAATATTGAGATGAGTCCTTCAAAGCTTGAAGAGGAATTACAGGTCCATACCCAGATCATGGAACAGACCGTTGAAGAGTGCTCTCAGATCCTCAATGAGATCACCAGATGCGTGGTGGAATGCTTCCGCCAAGGGGGTAAGCTAATGTTGTGTGGCAATGGAGGTAGTGCGGCCGATTCACAACACATGGTGGCAGAATTGGTAAATCGCTACCGCATGAAGCGGGCTGCCTTGCCCGCCATCGCGTTAACAGTGGACACGTCCCTTCTGACGGCCATCGGGAATGATTCTTCCTACGAATTCACCTTCTCTCGTCAGGTGGAAGCCCTAGCCAAGCCTGGAGATATCCTGGCTGCGCTCAGCACGAGCGGCGGTTCCCCGAATATCCTCAAGGCGCTCGAGGTGGCACGCGCACGCGGCGTCAAGACGATCGGCTTCACTGGCGAAAAAGGGCGCCAAAGGATGGCGTCAAAGTGTGATCTCTGCCTGGTGGTCCCTTCGGCAGATACCCCCCGTGTACAGGAAGTCCATGAGTTCGTCTGGCATGTCATCTGCGGTATGGTAGAACGAGCATTGTTTGAATAGGATTAAGGCCGGATGAGGCTGGAATGGTTGGAAGACTGTTCCATCTGCCTGAGGATACCCATGCAATCCTTTTCAAAGCAACTCCTGAAATTTATCCGACAGCCCTCTTTCCTGGCATTTGTCTATTTTGTCATTATGACTATCATAATGACTTATCCCCTGATAGCCAAAATGGGCAATGCAGCCGCCGGGTTTGGGGGGGATGGCAGTTATTTCATCTGGCTGGTCGGATGGTACCAGAAGGCCCTTTTCCAACTGAAGATCTCCCCATTCTTTGCTCCATACCTGAATTACCCACAAGGCTGGGACTTGGCGACCACCGACATTACACCAGCCATGGTGGCGCTGGCGTTACCCGGAAGCATGCTGTTCGGTCCAACCTGGGGTTACAACTTTGCCATGCTGCTCAGCTTCATCCTTTCCGGCTGGGCGGTGTATTTGTGGGTGAAACATCTGACTGGTGACACATGGGCCGGCCTGGTTGCCGGGACGGTCTTTGGCTTCCTGCCATACCGCATGGCCCATTTTCTCGTTGGACACTTAAGTCTGGCAGGTACGCAATGGTTCCCGTTTTATTTCTGGGGTTTGTTTGATCTGCTGAAGCAGGAGAAATTTTCCTGGAAGCCGGTCCTTATGGCTGGCATTGCGGCAGGGTTGATTGGTCTGACCAGTCCGTATTATGCTTATATGACCGTGCTGATGACGATCATCTTCTTGCTTGGATTTGTCCTTTTCAAAGGATATAAACGCTTGAAGCATGCGGTGTTCTGGGAGAGCCTGTTGGCATTTGGGCTGTTGGCGGTCGTCCTGCTAGGATTTTCGATGCTGCCATATTTCCGCCTGAACGCACAGAACGGCCTGGAAACGCGCCCAGTGGAATATATGAATCGATATTCGGCCAGCCCGACGGACTTTGTCATCCCATCCATCCGACAGTTCCTGTGGGGGGACTGGATCGACAAGACCTTCAACCTGGGTGTTTTTCAGGAACGGACTCTGTATATCAGTGCAGTGGCATTCGTTCTGATGGTGGTTGCCTGGATCAGACGCCGCCAGCTTCAGCATCCGGAGCTGCTAGGTATTGCCAGCCTGACGGCGGTGGCAGGGTTCGTGCTTGCTCTAGGGATGCAACTGAGCTGGTTGGGACGAATTGTTGTCTCCTTACCCGGGTTTTTGCAGCCCGTTTTTCATAGCACGAAAATGCCTACAATCTATCTGCCAGCGTACTACCTGTACCGTTACCTGCCGCTCTTTTCCAAAATGCGGGTGATGATGCGTTTCGGGCTTTTCACTTTGATTTTTACCAGCCTGATGGCCGGCCTGGGTGCCTATTTGCTGACAAAATCGGCCTCAACAAAAGTCAAACGCTGGGTCGGAATAGGACTGCTGGTACTTGTGTTTATTGATTTTTATCCTGGGGTGTTAAATGATTTTCATCCGGTCAAGGCCCGTCCAGTGGACACCTGGCTAGCGGCGCAACCTAACACCGGTGCGGTGGCGCAGTTTCCCTTTGACGAGGAGTCCAATCAGACCCAGGTTTATTACACATCGGTCTATCAGAAACCCTTCCTGGGTGGCGATTTCAATGCCAACCAACCGGAGCAGTACTCGCGTATCCGACCGGTCATCGAGAAATTTCCATCCCAGGAGAGTGTGGACCTGCTCAGGCAGTTGGGTGTGACCTATGTGGTGGTGGATTCCACCCGCTACAAAGATTATGCTGATATTGACATTAAGATCCAATCATTGGGTTTACCGCAGCTGGATATCAGTGAAGCGGAATATGTGTACGGATTAAGCAAGTGATTTCCCCTCCCAGGGAAATTCAAATTACCGGTAGATATGTTATTATGATTGGTCGAGAATTCATCTATTTACCCTTCGGAGGTTCCTGTGGCTGAGATCAAGATCGGTGACCGCTTAATTGGAGATGGCCATCCCACTTACATCATTGCAGAGATCGGTGTTAACCATAATGGCATTCCGCAACTAGCTTTTGAGTTGATCGATATTGCCGTGGATGCCGGTGCGGATGCTGTAAAATTTCAGAAGCGTAATTTAAAGGCTCTCTACCCCCAGAAGTATCTGGATAATGTCAATGCAGGTGAAAAGAGTCTGCGTTATCTGCTTCCGATTCTACAACAGGTGGAATTGCCGGAAAGTACATACTACGAGATCGTCGAACACTGCCAGAAAAAGGGCATCACCTTTCTATGCTCTGCATTTGATAGGGAAAGTGCCGATTTTTTGGAAACTCTGGGCGTTCCAGCTTTCAAGGTGGCTTCTGCGGACTTGACCAACCTACCCCTGCTTGACCATCTGATCAAGAAAAAGAAACCCCTCATCCTGTCAACCGGTATGTCCCGTTCCGATGAGGTGGAATTCACAGTTAAATATCTAAAAGAGCATGCTGCGCAGTTTGCTTTGTTGCACTGCAACAGTACATACCCTGCCGCTTTTGAAGATATCAATTTACGTTATATGGATCAGTTGCGCAAATATAATGTCCCGGTGGGATATTCAGGTCACGAACGCGGCATTGCCGTCTCCACGGTTGCAGCTGCGCTGGGCGCAAATATCATCGAACGGCACATCACCCTGGACCGGTCCATGGATGGCCCCGATCATGCTGCCAGCCTGGAGCCGCAGGGATTTAAGAAAATGGTGCGGGATATCCACATGGTGTACCTGGCCATGGGCACTGGCGAGGAGAAATTTTTCTCGCGTGGCGAGATCCTCAATCGCGAAACCCTGGCAAAGAGTCTGGTTGCGGCAAGGCAGATCGAGCCGGGCGAGGTTATTACTGACAAGATGGTTACTGTCAAAGGGCCTGGCCTGGGCCTTTCCCCGCAACGGTACCCGGAATTGCTCGGCAGGCGCGCCGAACGAACCATCGAGGCCGACGAACCTTTTGTAGAAAGCGATCTTGGTATTCACCTTCCGCTGGATATGGAACACACGCTGCCCATGCAATGGGGCTTTGCCGTACGCTTCCGTGATTACGAAGAGTTGATGGTCTATAAACCCCATTTCCTGGAGTTCCACTTCACGGATGCCGACCTGAACGACAAATATCCCGGTATTGATTATGATATGCCGTTGGTCGTGCATGCCCCTGAATTTTGGGAGCGCACCCTGGTGGACTTGTGTGCGCAGGACAAAAAGCAACGCGTCGATTCTGTCAATCTGATCCAGAAATCCATCAACCTGACGCGCGACATGGCAAAGCACTTCAAAGGCACCCCCAAGGTGATTGTTCATACCGGAGGCATGACGCTCGACCAGCCCATTCCAGATAACCGACCCCTATACGAAAATCTGAGTCGCTCGGTCGAGCAGATTGATTCCGAAGGCGTTGAGATCCTGCTTGAAAACCTGCCGCCTCATCCCTGGTACTTCGGCGGCCAGTGGATCACGAATGCATTCATGGATGCCAATGAAATCCGCGATTTCATCCTTCCGCGCAAGCTAAATATCTGCTTCGACACGAGCCATTCCAAACTCTATTGCAACTGGGCACACGTGGATTTTTACGAGCAGGTGAGGACCCTCTTGCCATATACCCACCATTTACACATCTCGGACGGTTCCGGACTGGACGGGGAGGGCCTGCAAATCGGCGAGGGCAACATTGACTGGGTCCATTTCTTCCGTGTCACGAAGGATTACCACGGCACCATGATCCCCGAAATCTGGCGCGGGCACCAGCATGCCGGGCAAGGATTCATCCTGGCTATTCAGCGTCTTTCTGAGGCATTTAGAAAGGCTCAGGAGGGACAGTAAAAATGTCCAGACTGCGAAAAGACTTACGCCTCGAGGCTTATATTTCTAAACGAACTCTAGTGTGTAATTTCTGAAGGAAGATGACCGTTTTTCTATAGTTAATGACATTCGGCCCTAAAAGAATGGTATGAGTAAAAAAAATTGGCGGATCTTTTATCCATTGTTGCTGGGAATTTATCCTGCTCTCGGTTTGGTTAGTGTCAACATCAGCCAGATGGTTTTTTCGGAAGGCCTGCGATCCATTTTAGTTGCGGCCTTGTTCTCGTTTGCGGTCTATTGGGTTTTTTGCTGGCGGATTATGGATGAATACAAGGCTGCCTTACTTTGTGCCTGGTTTATCTTGTTCTTCTTTGCATATGGGCATGTTTTTGGAGCTGTGGAAGGTGTAAAAATATTTGGAGTGGTTGTAGGGAGACACCGTTTTATCTTCCCACTTTGGCTGGTTGTGTTTGGGGCAGGTGGTTGGTGGATTTACAAACGGTCCAGAAGATTAGAATCTCTCAGCTGGATTCTAAATACAGTAAGCATAGTATTGTTGGTTATCCCGGTCATCCAGATCGGGGTGTTTGAATGGCACAGGCATCGCTCTATTACTGGGACGGAGCGTGAAGTAAAAACTTTAGTGACAGCGGGAACCACTTCCTTACCAAAGGATCAGTTGCCGGATGTGTATTACATTATATTGGATGGATACCCCCGGCAGGATGCACTGCTAGAGTATCATCACTTTGATAATAGTGAGTTCATCAAGCAACTGGAAGCGATAGGATTCTACGTTCCTTCTTGCAGCCAGAGTAACTATGCTATGACGGATCTCTCTTTGACATCCTCCCTCAATATGAATTATCTTGAAGGCCTTAACCCGAACATTCATGCCATAGATTTAAACCAAAGTATCATTCATAGTAAGGTACGTCAGTTCCTAAAAGGATTGGGCTATTACATCGTTTCCTTTGATAGTGGTATCTGGTTTACTGAGCTTCAGGATGCAGATTATTATATTAATAAAAGCCAGCCTGTTGTCAGTTCATTTTTCGATTTCACACACCTTTCTGAGTTCGAGATCTTGTTTGTGAGGACCACGGTGCTGCGCCTCGCTGAGGAATTTAATGCTGCCTGGCTGGATACGTTATTCCAAAATCCTCGAAAAGAGAGTTATGAACGTATCTTGTTCGAGTTTGATCAACTGGATAGTTCGCCGTCTTTGCCTGGTCCAAAATTCGTGTTCGTCCATATTGTAGCGCCTCATTCATCCCCATACATATTCAATGCCGATGGCTCGTTTGTCGTATCCGGTCCAGCTGATCCAGCGTTAGGGAACGAGCTACAATTTCTAAATGAACGGACACTCGAAGCTGTTCGGGCGATCATCGCCAAGTCAAAAAACCCACCGATCATCGTGATTCAAGGCGATCATGGACTCGATACAGAAGTCCGTATGGCAAACCTGATCGCATACTATTTTCCGAATGGCGGTGCGAAAGTTCTTTATCCGACCATTACGCCAGTAAACTCATTCCGGCTGGTCTTTGATACTTACTTTGGACAAAGATTCCCACTTCTGCCAGATGTAAGTTATTACTCTCCTTATCAAGATATGTTCGCGTTCACTAAAGTCCATTATCCTTGCCTTATTAAATAAATGTCAACATTGATTAGGCGGTTTAAGCGAGTCTCTGAACTCTTCTTCCTTACACGGATGGCGCGCCAGGTGGCAAACCACGTTCAGGTAGACCAGGGAAGGTTGCCCATTGTTTTTTTTAACTCGTCAACTCGCCTCTCTGGTCTCAGCCAGAACGCGGCTTTTTCGCTGCTGGCCTCCTGGGTGGTACGACTCAGCGGAGTGCGGGTGGTTCATTTCATCTGCTGGGCGGGGATGAGTCGCTGTGTTTTGGGCACAGACCAGGATGCCCCTGAACAGCCCATGCCTTGTAAAATGTGCACCCGCCAGTCAAAGGTGAATACCACTGCGGCGGAGGCTCGCATTTTTACCTACCAGCAAGATGACGAACTGGCCGCAGTTCTTCAGCTCCTGAGTCTAGATGAACTCCTGCGCTATGAACAACCCCTCCCGGATGGTACTGGCTTTCTCCCGCTGGGTAAACTGGTCCTGCCTTCCTTGCGATGGAGATTGCGCCTCCAAACCATGACCGATGATCCGGCGACTCGCTATATCTGCCGCGAGTTCATGCTCTCTGCCTGGAACGTGGCACGCGAGTTCAGCTTCCTGTTGGAAAATGTTAGACCACAGGCAGCCGTCCTGTTCAACGGAATGCACTTCCCTGAAGCGACCGCGGCCTGGCTGTGCCGTCGGCGCGGCGTGCGTGTCATTACGCACGAATCGGGTTTCCAACCGCTCAGCGGCTATTTCGTGGAAGGTGACGTCACCGCTTACTCCATCACCATCCCCAAAGTGGATCTCACACTCGAACAGAATGCCCGTCTGGATATCAACCTGCAGAAACGGTTACGGGGTGATTTCAGCATGGCGGGTATTCAATTCTGGAGCGAGATGCGTAGTCTGCCGGATGAACTGGTGCAAAAAGCTGCCAGGTTCAAACAGGTGGTGGCAG
>JBEKVG010000035.1:0-11860 GCA_049514195.1 Anaerolineales bacterium
TTGGATGTATCGTTTTTTCACCACTTGAACAGGGTCAACTGACCGACCGGTATTTGAATGGCATCCCCGAGGGCGCACGCGCTACAAAAACCGAGCGCGTCTGGCTGACGCCCGAGGATGTGAAACAAAACCTGCCAAAAATCCGCAGGCTGAACGAACTGGCCGGGCAGCGCGGGCAATCGCTTGCACAGATGGCAATTGCCTGGGTACTGCGCAAGCCGCAGGTCACCTCGGCTTTAGTCGGGGCGAGCAGTATCAAACAACTAGAGACGAACCTGGCCGCGCTGAACAACTTGAAGTTCACGGATGATGAATTAATGGCAATAGAGGATGTTCTGAAGATGTAAATGGCTCAGGAGGATGCCTTGTCCGAAAAGCCCACTCTGCGCGAACGTTTCCGTTATATGGCGTCCACTAGCTCGCTTAAAACTCCTTAAGTATCTTCCGACCGACCTAGTGTAAAATAACTCTATGGACGAACTCGCTCTCATCCTGGATGCCCAGCATGGCAATCTCGAGGCTTTCAACAGCCTCGTACTCGCGTATCAGGACATGCTTTTTAGCACTGCCCTGCGCATCCTGGGCGACGAAGACTTGGCCGCTGATGCAGTACAGGAAGCTTTTCTCTCAGCCTTCCGAGGTCTGAACTCCTACCGCGGTGGCTCCTTCCGGGCCTGGCTGCTGCGCACTGTTACTAATGCCTGTTACGACGAGTTGCGGCGCAAGAAACGCCGGCCGACAACTCCCCTCGAACCCGAAACCGCAGACGGTGAAGAGATCGAATCCCCACGCTGGCTGGCTGACCCAAATGTCTCCCCCGAAGAACACCTGTACCAGGCCGAACTCGAACATGCCATCCAGCACTGCCTGGAAAACCTGCCGACCGATTTTCGCACAGTGGTTGTACTGGCGGATATTCAGGGACTCGATTACTCTGAAGTCGCCGCGGTAGTCAAGAAACCGCTTGGCACGATTAAGTCCCGGCTGGCACGCGCCCGTTTGCGTCTGCGCGAGTGCCTGCAAGGTTACAGGGAACTTTTACCGGCTGCCTTCCGTCTGGAAGAGGAGAGTAGTGTATGACCTCCCCTTCCTTACGCGACATAGAAAACCTTTCAGCATTCCTCGACGGGCAAACCTCCCAATCCGAGAGAACGCGCCTTGAGAAACGCCTCCAATCGGACGCAGCCCTTGCCGCGGCACTGCAAGAACTCCGTCAGACGCGTGCACTGCTCCACCGCATACCCCAGCGGCGTGCTCCGCGCAACTTCACGTTGACACCCAGGATGGCCGGGATCCGGCCCCCCGTCCCGCGCCTTGTCCCGGCATTCGCATGGGCCTCGGCGGCTGCTATGGTCTTGTTCATTTTCACACTGGGGACAAGCCTGGCCGGGCGACTTTCCACTGGCACGGCTGCACCGATGCTGGCGGCTGCACCAAGTGGTTTCGGAGGAGGCCCGCCAGTTGCTGCCACCATGGCCCCTGCCAACCCAGCACCTGCCACGAATGTACCCGCTAATCCTGCATCCGCTACCGAGGCGTCCGCTTCCCCACGCACAGCCAATCAGGCCGAACTGGCAACCCCCACGGAACAGGCTTTAGTCATGTCGGTTCCTGAAGCAACGCTTCCCGCCGAAACTCATGCTATCCAATCGCCACCCACACAAAAAGCACTGAAAAAACAGTCCAACCCCTGGCTGTTTATCTGGCCGGGTCTGGGCGTGCTGCTCGGTGCTTTGGCCCTGATTGTCCGGTGGTTGAATCAACGCGCCTTCCAGCGCAAAAATTCGCACGGATGACCTCTCCAAGAAATGAAATAACCCCCTTTCGTGCTACAATAAAAGCGAATAAGGAGGCTCCTATGGCAACAATTGCACCTGTTCGCCCATCTGCTTTGGCTGGGACATGGTATGAGGGCAACCCCAGAGCCCTCGCACATGCCGTGGACCAATACCTTGATCAGGCCGAACTACCTGAACTACCCGGCGATGTAGTGGCCGTCATTGCCCCGCACGCTGGACATATCTACTCAGGACCAGTGGCAGGGTATGCCTTTGCGGCGGTACGCGGAGGCACCCCCGACCTGGTCGCTGTGCTCTCACCAATGCACCAGGCCTATCACGAGCCGTTGCTCACCACCGCTCACACAGCTTACTCCACCCCACTGGGCCAGATCCCAGTGGATGATAAAGCCGTCGCGCTGCTGGACTCTCATCTCAAAGAAAATCTGGGTTACGGTCTGACACGGGTGGCCTACGACCAGGAGCATTCCCTCGAAATAGAATTACCCTTCCTCCAACGTGCCCTGGCCGGGGACTTCAAACTCCTGCCGGTGATGGTGCGCGCCCAATCGCCCAAAGTCTCCAGGCAACTTGGCTTGGCCTTGGCCGGGATTCTGGGCGGCAGGCATGCCCTGCTGGTCGCCTCCACTGATCTATCCCACTTTTACAATCAAAAAGAGGCTCTAGCCTTCGATACCGAAATGTTACGCCGGATCGAGTCATTCTCACCGGAGGATGTTTTTTGTGCTGAAGAGGAAGCAAAAGGGTTTGCCTGCGGACTGGGAGCATTGACCGCCGTATTATGGGCTGCCAAAGAACTGGGCGCAGATACCGTCAAGGTGCTGCGCCACGCCACGTCCGGAGATGTGACCGGAGATTACAGCCGTGTAGTGGGGTACGGAGCAGCAGTGGTATTGAAAACCAAATAATTACAGGGGATTGGTTATGAGGAATTTCTTTGAATCTAAGATCAGGGTTGGCCTAAAAATTATTGACCAACCCTGGTTCTATCCAATCGTTTTATTGTTCGTAGGCTTGGCTGCTTATGGAATTATTTTCACCCGGCCTGGCTTTTACTGGGATGACTGGACATTTGTTTACCTTTATGGCCTGCATAATCCAGCCGCCGGTTATGGTTTCCTTCCTACAAGGCCATTTGCAGGCTTGGTGTATTATTTTATGTTCTCATTTGTTAAGATGGAACCCTTTGCTTGGGAAGCTTTTACGTTCATTTTGCGCTGGCTCGGGGTCTCATTCATTTACTTCACTCTGAATGCAATCTGGCCTGAACATGTCTGGCAGAACAGATGGGTGGGAGTATTGATGTTTGTTTATCCGGGTTTCTTGAGCCAGCCGGTTTCTGTGGCTTTCAGCCTTTTTCTTATGAGCTTTTTATTACTCGCCTGTTCCCTTTTTCTGACCGTGCAGGCGATCAAGCACAAAAGATTCTTCTGGTTATGGATGTCACTATCGGTATTGCTGGGTTTCGCCCAGTTATTCATTGATGAATATTTCGTCGTTTTGGAAATTATTCGCCCACTCATCATTTGGTTTACCCTCCGGTCTCAACAGGAGGAAAAAAAGCGCGCCCTTTCAAAAACACTCCTGTATTGGCTGCCTTTTGTGATCGGGCTTGTTCTATTCATGTGGTGGCGCTTCTTGTATATCCCGAAAACGACTTCTTCGGAACCGAATCCGATCGCTCTCGTAAAGGCCATCCTGTACACGCCGATAAATGGGATAATCCTCTTGCTTCAGTTAGCCTATAAAGATGTTCCTCATGTGTTGGCATCTGTCTGGATCGGAACTTTCAGTATTGACGGGCTTGATATCATTGCTTCAAAAATAGCCAGGATTTCCTGGTTACTGGGGATTGTGGCCGCAGTTCTTTTTGGTCTTTATATTCGCAGAACTTCCCACGACGAAAATACATCAGAGGACCATCCTTTTGTCCAGATGCTGCTTCTGGGTAGTGTTGCGCTTCTGGCGGGGGCAATGCCGGTCTGGGCTACCGGAGTGCAGATCGCTGGCGGAAAGTGGTCCGACCGATTTACGCTTGGGCCGATGCTTGGCGCGGTTATCCTGGTCGTCTTTCTTATTGATTGGCTGTTCAGGACACAAAAGCAGAAACTATGGTTGTTTGCCATCCTGTTGGCAGCCTCGATTTCCCTGCAGGTTGCCAACACGAACAAGTACCGCCTGGATTGGATTTATCAGCAAAATATATACTGGCAGATGTCCTGGCGTATTCCCAATCTGAAACCAGGGACGGCGGTCATCGGGTCTGGTACTTTTACTGATAAAAGTTCGTTCTATGATGGGGGATATATCGTCAACCTCCTTTTTAGCAGCCAGCTTGGCGCAAACGCGCAGTATGACTATTTTGACATATGGCATTTACCCTTAACGAGTTATCAGCCAAATTTGCCTCTCGTTGATAGAATGCAGGGAAGTCATTTCACGGGTAATACCTCTCAAGCCATTGGAATGTATTTTAATGGGAACAATCCGAATGAATGTGTGAGGATTCTCGATTCAGTTTATACAAAGGATCCAAAGTTTAACCAGGGTATTAGAAGTATCATCCCCATCTCCAATCTGAATGAGATCACCAATGGGGGCTCCAGGGTGCCTGATCCTGGCATTTTTGGGGTGGAACCGCCCCATACCTGGTGTTATTACTTTGAAAAGGCTGATCTTGCACGCCAAATGAAGGACTGGAAAACAGTTATCCAACTCGGCAAAAAAGCCGAGGCGAAGGACTTTGGCCCTTCCTCAGGAGGCGAGTACTTACCATTTATCGAGGCATTTGCCCAAACCGGGCAATGGTCAAAGGCCAATGATCTCAGCCTAGCCGCTCAAAAAATAACTCCGGGCCTCGAACCGCTTCTTTGCAATAATTGGGGCAGATTTCAACAAATTACCGGTGGACAGGATCGG
Organism: Anaerolineales bacterium; assembly: GCA_049514195.1. GTDB lineage: Bacteria > Chloroflexota > Anaerolineae > Anaerolineales > Villigracilaceae > UBA877. The sequence goes on from JBEKVG010000035.1 coordinate 4,719, forward strand.
GACATCTATCTCGCAAAAGCCAAAGCAGAATTTTGTTCCAAGACAACCCCTTAGCTGGATCACTTGCCTCAATTTTGCTGAAAGATGGAAGATGCAACTATTCGCCCAAATCGCCGTCAACATCCCGTCCGTTACAGGCGTTTTCGATTATACCTTGCCTCCTGGATTAGAGGGAAAAATCGGCGCGGGGCATCTTGTCACCGTGCCCTTTGGGAGACAGATTGTCCAGGGTGTGGTGCTGGAGCTTGTCAATCAGCCCTCGGTGGCCGAAACCAAACCCATCCTCGACCTGCTCGACCCGCTCCCCGTTCTGACCGGTGTGCAGATTGAACTGGCAAAGCAAATGGCCGAGTCCACGCTCAATCCACTGGCGGCGATCATTGGCATGATGCTTCCATCCGGGTTGAGTCAGCAGGCGGATACGTTATTTTCCCTACAAGACTCGAAGATCGAGAATCGTGACAAATCACAACGAGTGAGCATCGAATCTCGAATACTTGCTCTTCTCACCAAACGCGGCCCGCTGCGCGGCCGCCAGATTGACCGGCATTTCAGCAAAGTAGACTGGCACAAGACAGCCAAATATCTGATAAGAAGCGGGGTGTTGACCAGCCAGTCGGTACTCCCGCCTCCCACGGTCCGCCCTAAGTTCGTGCGGACGGCGCAATTGGCTGTCCCACCGGAACAGGCCGAAGCAGCCCTGCCGGATCTTGGTAAAACCGCAGCCACGCTTGCACGTCGCCAGTCCGCCCTGCGCTTCCTGATGCAGGAGCCGCAGGCCGTCAATGTATCCTGGGTCTACGCTGAATCAGGCTGCAATCTTGCCGATCTACAGGAACTGGACGAGCGCGGTCTGATCGTCCTGCGGGAGACGGAAATCTGGCGGGACCCGTTGGAGAAGATAGAGAGTAGAGAGCAGGGAACAGAGAACAGTATCGCACTTGAATTGACGCCCGATCAGCAAAAAGCGTGGGATGCAATCCAAGCAGCTTTCCAATCCTTTTCACCTCTTCCTTGTCCATTTCTGCTCCACGGCGTAACCGGCTCTGGAAAGACCGAGCTCTATCTGCGCGCGACCGCCGAAGCCATCCGGCGCGGACGGCAGGCCATCATCCTCGTCCCGGAGATAGCCATCACTCCACAGACGGTGCGCCGTTTCCTGGTGCGCTTCCCGGGGCAGGTGGGACTCATCCACTCACGCCTCTCCGAAGGGGAGCGCTACGATACCTGGCGACGTGCCCGGCTGGGCCTGTTGAAGGTGGTCATTGGTCCACGCTCGGCGCTTTTTACGCCTCTGCCAAGCGTCGGCCTGATTGTGGCAGATGAATGCCACGACGGGTCGTACTACCAGTCCGAGCCGCCCTTCTATCATGCGGTGGAGGCAGCCAAGGTCTACGCCAGGCTGTCTAGTGCGGTTTGCATTCTGGGGTCGGCCACACCGACCATTCAGCAACGCTATCAGGCCGAGAGTGGGAATAGCCTCCGACTGGAGTTACCAAAGCGTATACAAATCTCTGGGAATCAGGTGGAACCCGGCGGCCTTCCGCCTGTCTCTATAATTGATATGCGTGCAGAGCTTAAGTCTGGCCGAGGCGGCATTTTCAGCCAGGCACTGGTGGATGGGCTGGAGGATGTTCTCAAGAAGGGCCAGCAGGCGATTCTCTTCCTCAACCGGCGCGGTACAGCCACCTATGTCTTTTGCAGGCAATGCGGCACGGTGGCGAAGTGTCCGCAGTGTGACACACCCCTCACGTTACACGTTGACACATTGTCACGTGAGTACGTTCAACCTGCCAACATTCTCACATGCCATCGTTGCGGCTATCAACGGCGTATGCCGGAGAAATGCCCGCATTGCCAGAGCGACCAGATGCGCGCTTACGGGCTGGGCAGCGAGAAGGTGGAGGCCGAGGCGAAGGCACTCTTCCCGTCCGCCCGCCTGCTGCGCTGGGACTGGGAAACCACCCGCCAAAAGGACGCCCACGAGATCATCCTGAGCCACTTTACCGCCCACCGTGCAGATGTGCTGGTGGGGACACAAATGCTGGCGAAAGGCCTCGACCTGCCCCTGGTAACGCTGGTTGGGATTGTGCTGGCCGACATGGGCCTCAACCTGCCAGATCCCTTCGCAGCCGAACGGACCTTCAGCCTGTTGACCCAAGTGGCCGGCCGCGCAGGACGTTCGGCCCTGGGCGGACGGGTGGTACTGCAGACCTTCCAGCCGGAGCATTACGCCATTCAAGCCGCCTCCCGGCATGATTATGCTGGTTTCTATGATCGTGAACTGAACGAACGCCGCAAGTTAGGCTATCCGCCGTTCAGCCGCCTGGTGCGGCTGGAATACCGGGCCTTGGATCCGCTCAAAGCCGAGGGCGAAGCACGCGCATTGTCAGCGCACTTGGCAAAGGATATTCAATCGGATAATCGGTCCCAGACAGACTTGATCGGTCCGGTGCCGTGTTTCTTCTCGAAAGTGAGCGGCTGGTATCGCTGGCAGATTGTGGTGCGCGGCCCGGACCCGATCTCACTGCTGCGCCTCAGACTGCTGCAAGGCTGGCGGGTGGAAGTGGATCCTGTTTCATTACTGTAAGCCAAGGGAGGTACCTTCGCAAAGGTGAGCAATACAAGAAAACCCCGCTCCAATTTTTTCGGAGCGGGGCGCGAAGCGCTTATCGGGTACCGCTAAACAGTTCTTTTACTCGGCAGGCTTGGTTGGCTCAGGCGGCTTAGTCGGGACAACTACGGCCTGCTGGGCTGGAGCAGCCACTACCTGTGTCCCGAAGCGGGTCATGATGACAGCACCCAAAGCCGCTATGCTCAACAGGAAGGGCACCAGCCAGCCGACGCAGTTCAGAACGGGGATGCCTGTCAGCACTTTGGCAACCAGCGTAAGGGCAAAGGTACCCAGCCCGGCTGAAAATGCCGGATGCCAGTTCTGATGAATTGCTTTGGTGAAGCGCTGACCCACCTCATACCCGATGGCAATCCAACCGAAGACCCCGGCTGCAACCAGTGTAATCACGATGATGGGCGCCAAGGGAATCAGAATCAATGTGACAATCGAAAGGAGAATCGCGATCGGAGCCACGACAACGGTCAGCAGACCGAGGCCGCCCGCGGTCAGCGGCTGGGCAAGGATCGCATGCGCGATGCGGTCTGCATGGGGCGCCAGAAATAGCATCAACAGCATGGCCAATATGGCGATCCCCAGGGATTGGCCCAGGCCATTCAGCACGGAAAGAAGCGGATTAAATTGAAATTTCAATGCGGGAATGACCGGCACAACGGGTATAACCGGCTTGGGAACATTACCACTTTGACCGTTACCAATCCAGGAAGTGGCCGTATTGTAGATCTGGCCATCCACTATGGAACCTTCGGCACGGTCGAGCGAGGCAGCCACCGTGGTGAGGTTTCCGGAGATGTGCGCACCCTGTCCCAGGGTTACCGCTCCACCGGTAACCACCACATCGCCGTTTACCTTACCATTCACCGTTAGGCTGCCCCCAAACAGGACCGTACTTCCGTTAACGGTCGCGCTTTTTTCGATGGTTGCGGAACCACCAAAAACCAGCAGGTCTCCATTCAGACTATCGCCACTCTTGAGTGTGAAGGATTGGCCAAAGATCACCTGCCCATCGAAGGCACCACTGGAGGCACCCGCGGATTGTAACGGGATGAATACCAGCATTGCCAGCACCAGTGCAGAAACAATTTTCATAACAGTTTTCATCTTTATACTCCTTGCGAAAACCTGGTAAATTTAATCAACGAGAAGACCCACAACAGGCTCCAACCGCATGCCGTAAACAGAACCACTGTCCAGATATATGAGGGAAGAAAATTTGGAATGACCTTGAACAACACCCAACCGGCCTGTGCCATTGCTTGGAGGGCAGCCCAGAACGATAGCAGCCAACCGAGCCAGGAAGCCAGCAGATCCACCGGCGAGTGCAGCAGGCTCGTGATGACAGGCCAGGTAATTAATGTCAGAACACTCAATACGCTCAAGGTCAGGAGCAGAAAGCCCCAGAAGTTCCTGCGGCGCAAGGCTTTCTTCTGCGCTGCCAATCTGACCTGGAAGCGGTCTGTAAAACCTGCCGCAGGCTCGGCCATTTTGACCGATTTCAGCGCTAGATTAACTTCCGCCAGGGCAGCGCAGGAGGAACATACCTGTAAATGAGCTTCGAGTTGCCGTTTTTCATCAGCAGCCATGGCTTGGTTATTGAGAAGCCAACCTTCAAAAGGCCGGTGATCCATAAGGTTTCCTTTCATGGCGCACATGCGCTGTTTTTTCCTTCTCTTCCCATAGGTCCGCCAGGGCCCGCCTTGCCCTATGCAGACGGCTCTTGACCGCTGGAACGGTCAGCTTGAGTGCCTGGGCGATCTCCATTTCCGAACAGTCCTGCCAGTAGCGCAGGACGATGGCGGCGCGGTCAGTGGGGTCAAGGGACTGCAGACAGCCCTGCAAGTGTTCGCTGGTCTGACTTCGGACGGCTTCCGTTTCGGGGTCCGGGGCGGAACGATCTGGCAGTTCGGTCTGACCTTCTTCATCTTCGTCAATGGAAAACGAACTGAATTTCTTCCGGCGAAGTTTGTCAATGCAATGATGGGCAGCAATGGAGAGCAGCCAGGTGGCAAAGGAACGCTCGACGTCATAGCGGGCCAGGTTCTGGTACGCTTTAAGGAAGGTCTCCTGAGCCGCGTCTTCGGCGGTCTCGGGTTCGCCGAGCATCCGATAACACAGGTTATAGACCGGTTTCTGGTACATCTCGACCAGGTTGGTAAAGGCTGCATCGTCGCCTTTTTGGGCCTGGAGCACCCAGGCCATTTCGTCAGTCACTCTGGTGCCTCGTTGATTGTTCTAAAATAATATACGCTAGAATTTGGAAGGAGTTGCAGGCCGGGCAGATTAAGGGAGTTCGGTCCATTCAAGGAGACTGTTGCCATTTGCCTGGTCAATCTGGAGGGACCGCTCCCAGGCGATCATATTGCTATGAATAGTTACTTCCCAAACTCTTTCGTTATTGCCCGGTGCAGCCAGATTGTACATTTCCCTCTGCTCCAGGTTGTAGATAACCACCTTGTACCCGTCCACTGCCCAGTCTGTCCAGTACAACCAGCCATTCGTGATCGACGGGTACTGGAGTAGCCCGGATTCATTTGTTGGTGGTATCAGCCAGTGCTCCCCACTGGATAGATTATAAACCAGCGTTCCACCAAGTGCGTCCCAGGCAACCCATGCACCCTGAGCCGCCAGCAGGCCAGTGGCAGGTACATCGAGCGATTGGCTGAGTTGCCGGCTCGACCCATCCTGGAGGTTGAACAGGAGGACATCGGATGTGTGTTGATTTGGGATGGCTCTCGTTGCAAAAAGGTCATCCCCAGACAAGGCCACGTTCAGCCATTCCACCTGATCGTAACACGCCCGATCCAACTCTTCACGCTTTCCGGTATCCATTTGTACAACTGCCAAAACTGCATCCGAGCTATCTGCACCTGGGCACTTTTTATCCGGTCCCCAATCGGATAAGGTCATGGCCACCCGGCCATTGTCAGCTCGGAAATCGTAGATGATGCTTGTCCCCCGGCTCTGCGCAACCACTTTTTCAACGCCGCTATTGACATTGATGGCACGCACCATCCATTCCGGTGGAGTTCCGGGAGTATTGCAATCCACGAAGAACAACCAATCCCCATTGCGCTGCAGGGGTAATAGATCAAGCCGGCCATTTGAATAACGGGTTGTTGCAATTGTCTCAGGCGGTTCATTCTGACCGGCTTTGAGGGACTGCCTGACGATGCGGTCTTGCGCTGCCATCCAATATACATACTGGTCATCAATTGCCAATGAAAGAACGCGGTAAGGTAATTCGATCCGCCCTAGGGGCATAGGAAGCGGGAGAGTGGCAGAAGTGAATGTTGGGGTGGGGTTCGCTGTCCGTGTTTCGGTGGGGAAAATAGTGGCTGTAAGCGTGGGAGTCGGGGTTGCATACCTCGTCGGGGAATAACCAGTGCAACCTGATGAGGAAATTCCAATCCAACAAATGAAAATGACTGGCAGCGCTCTACGTAAATTCACCACGCAGCCTTTCCGGAAGCAGGGGAGCGATTTTTTGCATAACGGTCTTTGCAACCGCATTGTCCTTCTCTTTTCTCGTGAGCCTGCCGGGGATATCCAACTGGTATGCCTCTCCGAAGTTCAGGCAGAATGCCCCGGCCTCTTCGAAGCACCCCATTGGTAAAAAAGGAAAGCCTTGCTCTGCCAACAAAAGGATAAAACGACCCGCGCCCGCAGGCGGTAAGTTAAGCAGACCGCCTGGTCGGTCGCCACCCTCGGGAGCAAGACCGATGATGGCCTGCGAGTGTGCCCTGGCATATGCGAGCACTGCCCGGACAGACCTGGAACGGGCCTCCACATCCTGCGGGCGGGGTGGCATGGGTGGCATGCTGGTGAAACCATATATCTTGCTAAACCGCCTTAATAGCCAGCGCGACCCGGCCATCCCGAGCGGTGCATACCATTTACCGGGAAAGGTCAACTCACCAGTCATTACAAAATGAATATCCACCGGTATCGCGGCTGCCAGCGCCAATGCCATCCACCAGGCGCTGAAACCGGAACGATAATAGTGATTGAAGGTGATGAGACATGGTCCGCCCTGCGGGATATTTTCCATCCCTAGAATCCGTAGGGACGGATTCATCCGCTCCACACATGCCAGCGCATCCTCCCGGAACGAACGCTGGCCACCAAACAAAAGGTTAGTAATCAGGCCAGGCGCCAGGTGAGTGGGATAGGAATAGGTCGGATAGTCCATATTGATCTTTAAGGAAGACCCTAAAGGTCTCAAAGATCTTTAGGGTCTGTTCATACTTACCAGGCGAAGGCTTCGGGTGCTTCGCCGCCGGGACCGGGGAAGATCTCGTCCAGTTTTTTCAAGGCAGCTTTGTCCAGCTTGATCTCGAGGGCACGCAGGGATCCGGTGAATTGATCATGCGTGCGCGGACCGATGATTGGCGCAGTTACGACCGGGTTGTGCAGCAACCAGGCCAAGGCCACATCGGCTGGCTGTTCGCCCAGCTCCTCGCAATAATTCTCCCAGGTTTCCAGCTTCTGGCGGTTTTCCTCGATCCTTTTC
>JBEKVG010000036.1:0-12240 GCA_049514195.1 Anaerolineales bacterium
GTTTTTTACACCACAATACTCACCAGTTTCTTCTGCACAACAATCACTTTCTTGGGAACTTTGCCCATCAGATACTTACGAACAGTCTCACTCGCCAGGGCAGCCGTTTTAATATCTTCTTCACTGGCATTTGCCGGGAAGACCAGACGGTCACGCAGTTTGCCGTTAATCTGCACGGGGATGGTGATCTCGTCTTCCCGGGCGGCGGCCTCGTCCACTTTGGGCCAGGGTTGGGTGTGGATGGAATACGGTTTGTCCATGATCTCCCATAGTTCCTCGGCAACGTGGGGGCAGACCGGTGCCAGCATGCGCAGATAGATATCAACCGCCTCGGTCCATGCAGGAGTGCCAACTGCATCAGCCTCCTTGGCTTTGTACATCTCATTCAGCAGTTCCATCAAGCCGGAAATAATCGTATTGAATTCGAACTGCTCGAAATCGCGCGTCACCTGCTTGAGGGTCTGATGAACCTTGCGCCTCAAGATCTTGAGAGTCTCCGTAGAGGCGGAAGGTTTCCCGCCCGTCTCGGTGAACAGGGCCCAGATGCGTTTCAGCCAGCGGAACGTTCCTTCGATGCCAGTGCGATTCCAGGGGGCACCCATGTCCCACTTGGCGAAGAAGATCAGGTAGGAGCGCACCGCATCCGCGCCATAGCGCTGGACCAGGTCATCCGGGGCAGTAACATTGCCACGGCTCTTGGACATTTTTTCGTGATCTTCGCCCAGCACCATACCCTGGTTGCGCAGTTGGATCATTGGCTCGGGGCCTTCGGTGATCTGCATATCACGCAAGGCCTTGTGGAAGAAGCGTGTGTACATCAGATGCATGGTGGCATGCTCGATGCCGCCGGTATAGGTATCCACCGGCATCCAATAGTTATACTCGGCCTCGTCGAACGGGCTTTTATCATACCAAGGAGACAGGTAGCGCAGGTGGTACCATGAGGAGCACATGAAGGTATCCATCGTGTCGGTCTCGCGCTCGGCCGGCTCGCCACAAACCGGGCATTTGACATTTTTCCAGGTTGGATGCAGTTTTAAGGGGCTTTCGCCGGTGGGTTTCCACTCCACATCATCAGGCAGCAGGACGGGTAAGTCCTCATCCGGTACGGGGTTCCAACCATCCTTCTGGCAATAGATCATCGGGATCGGGGCGCCCCAATAGCGCTGGCGGGAGATCAACCAATCACGCAGTTTATAAGTTACCGCTTCCTTGCCAATGCCCTGACTTGTCAGCCAATCGATGACAGCGGTGATGCCGGGATTCTGGCGGCCTTTTTCTTCGTTGACTTGCGTCCCATTAAATTGGGCGGAATTGATCATGTGCCCGCCGCCGACGTAGGCAATTTCCATAGTTTCGCCATCCAATAATTGTTCGGGCGGCCGGCCGGCCGCACCTACTGGTTGGATGACCGGGATGATCTTCAGCCCGAACTTGCGTGCAAAAGCAAAGTCGCGCTCGTCATGGGCCGGGACGGCCATGATCGCACCAGTCCCATAGGTCATCAGGACGTAATCTGCAATCCAAATGGGAATGCGCACACCATTGACCGGGTTGACCGCATACGCACCGGTGAAAACACCCGTTTTCTCCTTATCAACAGCCTCGCGCTCGATATCCGATTGGCGGGCAGCCTGTTTTTGATAGGCTTCCACCTCCTCCCAGTAATCGGGAGTGGTGAGTTTTTCAACCAGTGGGTGCTCTGGGGAAAGCACCATGAAGGTGGCGCCCCACAGCGTGTCGGGCCGCGTGGTAAAAACGTCCAATGGGTCGCCCTGTTCGGTCCTGAAAATGACCGAAGCACCTTCGGAGCGGCCGATCCAGTTGGTCTGCAGCGTGCGGACGCGCTCGGGCCAGTCCAGGCCGGTGAAGTTCAGAAGTTCATCGGCATAATGGGTGATACGGAAGAACCACTGTTCCAGATCTTTCTTGATGACCGGTGTACCACAGCGTTCACAGTGACGGTCGTCGCCCCAGACCTGCTCGCGCGCCAGCGTGGTGTTGCAGTGTGGGCAAAAATCCACCGGCGACATTTTTCGGTAGGCCAGCCCGTGTTTGTACAACTGGATAAAAAACCACTGGGTCCATTTATAGTATGTTGGGTCCGCCGAAACAATCTCGCGCCGCCAGTCAAACATGGCGCCCATCGAGCGCATCTGCTTACGCATCTTCTCGATATTCCTGAACGTCCACTTTTTCGGATGGATGCCACGCTGGATAGCTGCATTTTCAGCCGGCAGGCCGAATGCATCGAAGCCCATTGGGAACAAGACGTTGTAGCCTTTCATGCGCATGAAGCGGGCGCGTGCGTCCGCGGGAGTCATGGCATACCAGTGACCGATATGCAGGTCACCGGAGGGATACGGCAGCATGGTCAAGGCATAGTGCTTGGGCTTTTGGGGATCAATATCAGAATGGTACAGACCATCGGCTTCCCATCTGGCCTGCCATTTTGGTTCTATTTGGGTTGGAATATAGTCGCTCATTCTTTATCCTTGTGAACAATGTAAGGTTTCTTCTAAACACAAAGGACACGAAGTATACAATGCTTGTGTATGTAGACACAAATTCCTTCGTGACCTTTGTATCTGTCATGTTTATTTTTGTTTTCAGCCCTGTTCGGGGGCGCGCGAGAAGGTGGGGGCGAACCTCATTTATAACTCTGGAATTTTCAAACATGGCGCACCTCCTATAAGTGATTCTGTCATTGCGAGGAGCGAAGCGACGAAGCAATCCCCACATTGTGGAGGAGATTGCTTACCCTTCGGGTATGCTCCGCGATCGCCATACAGAACATGGCTCGCAATGACATAAAAAACCCTTCATCCACTCAGGGACGAAGGGTTAGCTCCGCGGTACCACCCGAATTATGGAGTCTTATCGTCACTAGTCGTATTGTCTCATAGTCTGATGACTATTACGACTTTCTGAACATCCGACTCACATCACTTTATCGCGCTAACGGGCGTTCCCGGCGCTGACTACTGGTTTCACCAGCGCAGTCTCTCTTGCGAGGACAGGCGAGTTCGGTCTGACTCGCGCTCCGGCTGGCGCCGCGAAGGGCTTTCACCTCGCTCTCCCTTCTCGCTGACCGGATGACCTACTACTCCTGCCATGACTTTCTAGATATTTAGCCTATTATAGCACTTTAGCGACCAGCTTTGATAACAGCTAATCGCTAAGGGCTTCTGTGGACCCAGCGAGATTCGAACTCGCGACCTTCTCAATGCCATTGAGACGCGCTCCCAACTGCGCTATGGGCCCGTTGGCTGATTTTTGATTGCAGATTTATGCGCCCAATCAAAATTCTTCAATCAGCAACCTAAAAGCCTGGTGGACCTGGAGGGATTCGAACCCTCGGCCTCCTCAGTGCGATTGAGGCGCGCTCCCAACTGCGCTACAGGCCCGTTTGTGGGCGTGGGGTATTCTACCTGAGGCAGAGGGGAATGTCAAGGAAAGGAATTTGCCGCAAGGCTTTCCCCTCGATCTGGCGGATGCGCTCGCGCGTCAACCCGAACTTCTCCCCCACCTCTGCCAGGGTTCTGTCTCCGTTTCAACAAGTGCCTCGCCTGGAATAGTGTCAGAATCGGGATCCACCACGTCTACGCCCCGGTGACGCAAAGCCAACATAATGACCGACAAGCGCTCGGAATCCGCACATCCTTCCGGGGAGACTTCCACCAGATCATCGGCAATTAACTAACTCAATAAGTCCTTCAACACCGCAAACGGCGAATCGGGCTCGGGATGATGCCCGCAATCGATCTTGTTCAGATTCTCCCCGCAGACCGGGCACAGGCCTTTGCAATCCGGTTTACAGACCGGACTGATGGGAAATTCCAACAAAGCGTACTCTCTCAGCAACGGCTCCAAGTCAATCTGACCATGTTCCGGTACAAGCAGGCCGGATTCTGTCATATTGCGCCGGTTGAAAGCATATAAATCTGTGACCGACCATTTTAAGAACTGAGGAAACATCTCAAGACAACGGACACACTCAAGATCCGTTTCTGCTTTAAACTCACCCTGCAGCAATAATCCCTGTGGAGTTCGACTGAAACGTGCAGTGCCAATGAACTCCCGTAGGGTGAGATCGTCCCCCAGATGGATTGTCGCGTAATCAAAATTAAATTCACGGCTCGTGCCGATCGTTGCATTGAGCAGGAATCCGACATTGAGCCGCAATGGATGCCGAGGGTTAGTCATTGTAGACATCTATACGCAAGTATTGGGAGCACGTTCATTCTAGCACAGCCAGGACCCGAAGTCAACAATCCTTAACGTATTATTACTTTTTAAGTGCGGAAAGAATTTTATCCAGAAAACCCACACCAATGCCCGCAGCAATCAAGGAAACAATAATAACGATCAAGAGAATTGTAAAGAACATTCCGACATAACTCAGTACCAGACCCCAAACTGCCTGCCACCGGCCAGGAGCGACCATATATTTACTTTGACCCAGGGCTACGTGACCGGTCACGATACCGGCCAGCCAGAACACAAAAGGCAGAAAATCCAATACGCTCGCACAGATGGCGCTCGAACCGGCGGTAATGGCAGCCAGGAGCAAGCCGATGGTCAGGTCAAAGCACCATTGCAGAAGATAAAGAACCCAACCTAGGATTCCTAGAATCAGGCTTGTCGTGGCGAGCTTATTGGCGATAGGTCTCGAGTTCATGCAGGATAGATGGAAGGCAACATTCAGAAAGGTGAACTATTCCATCTCCGACCAGGATGAACGCAGAAGATAGATCAAAATAATCACCGAGGAGAATTCAAAAAGAACCGGAAAAATTGGAACATGACCGACGAATTTCAACGTGCATAATATGAAAGAGGTGATCCCAAAAGCCCAGACGCCCCACCGGTGGCCGTTCCAGACAACTAACAGAAATGCGAAGTTGGTCAAAGCCAGGGCAACGACCACTAGTGCCAACCAGAATGCCGGAAGAGCTTCTTGTATGGAGGCATGAGCCGTGACGAGAAAGTTCAACATCGTGACCGTATTGGTGATCAACATTAAAATGATGAAAATCTTTACCGGTATCCAGTGTTGAAATTCCTGGCTGTGCAGACTTAGTGTTCCGTAGATACCCAACAGGATCAATCCTGGCAAAAAGGAAACCAGGAACCATGCATATTGCTCGATGATGGGTCGATCAAGACCATATTCCTGGGTCAAATGCTGGATTTGTTGAGGCGTGCTTCCGGCAGGGATGATCGTTTCCGAGACGCGGAGCCCATAGATAACAAACGAGACCATTACAAGAACAATGCCGATGAACAGAATGAGATAATTACGCCAAACCTTCACGAAAATTCTCCAGCATCAGAATATGCTTGACCGGTATGCCTAAACTCCACCGATATTTAAGCCTGGCTGAAGTCGATCTCTTCCTTGCCGCCCAGCTTTTCCTGGATACGCTCGACTACAAGTTCCAGCGCCATGGGTTGGTGGACAAAATCCAGGTCATCGGTGTGGATGGTTAGTACGGGGCACACATCAAAGGAGAGCAACCATTCGTCGTAAAAAGATTCTAGCAATGCCAGATACTCGACAGTGATGCCTGTCTCGATATTACGGGCACGTTTGCGGATACGCTCCATCAGTATTGCAGCCGGACATTTCAGATAAACCAATAAGTTCGGCAAAGGCAGGCTGCTCACCACCAGATCGAACAATTTGCGATAAGCCAGATAATCGCGTTCCGAGAGGTTCCCCATGTGGTGCAGGGCACGTGCAAAGATATGGGCATCCTCGTAAATGCTCCGGTCGAGTATGACCGGGCGCGGGTCGCGGGCTGCTTCGAGGTACTGGTCGGCACGATGGCCGAGAAAATAAATCTGCAAATGGAACGACCAGGAGCGCATGTCAGCATAAAAGTCTGGCAGATAGGGATTATCGGCGACTGACTCGAAGCCGGTACGCCAGCCTAGCCGCGCGCCAATACGCTCTGTTAGCGAAGTCTTTCCCACCCCAATATTCCCGGCGACTACAACCAATCTTTTTGGCATAGTTCCTCCTTAAAAAAACCTGGATAATTGTACACCCGGTTCACCATTCACCAGATTTTGCCGCGCAGCCTAGATCTGCCTGCGGATCTCCGGCATAAACATCCAAACAGTCAATGCCATCACCAGCAACAGGATGGCTCCCAGACTGACGGTTAATGGCTCGCCGATTCCTTGGGCTACAGAACCGGCCAATAGTGAACCGATCGGCATCGAACCGAAAAATATGAGGGTGTAGACACCCATCACGCGGCCGCGCAGGGCATCCGGGATAAGGGATTGCACAATCGCCTGGCTGTTGTTCGTAACCATCATAGTACCCCAACCGACCCCCAGAAGAGTAACCAAGGAAAGTGGCAGCCAGCGAATCCAGGCGAAAAGGAACAGCATCACCGGCGTGACAAAAGCGCCATATGTCCACAATCTTCCGCGCAATTTCCGGTTCCCCCAATAGGCTAGCATGAGGGCACTAACTAATGATCCGAAGCCACGTGCTGAAATCAGCCAGCCGTTTGTCGTCACGTCACCATGGAGAACATCCGTGGCCCAGGCCGGCAGTAAGTTCATCATCCCAATCCCAAAAATGCTGACCATGCCTATAGATGCAAGTAGGCTGATGATCAGACGATTTTTAAGCACATAACGAATACCCTCCCCCAATTCCTCCAACGCAGCCGCACGACGCGCCGGTTGTGCATCCAGCTTGATCCGCATCAATAGCAGTGCACCAATCACAGCAATGAAGGAAAGACCGTTCAAAGTAAAGCACCAGGCCGGACCGAGGGCCGCATAGGTCAACCCCGCCACTGACGGCCCGACGACTGTGGCAATGTTAAACATGGTCGAATTCAGGGCTATGGCATTGGTCATGGTTGCGCGATCGACCAGTTCCAGGACGAAGGAAGTTCTGGCAGGAGCATCAAAGGCGTTCGCAACCCCCAGCAGGAAAGCCAAAACAATAATATGCCAGGGCAAAACAGTATTGGTAAATGTAAGGACTGCCAGGATAAATGCCAGGATCAGCATGGAAGTCTGTGTAATGACCAGGAGTGTCCGGCGAGGCAGGCGGTCGGCGATCACACCCCCAAATAAGGTAAAGAGAAGAGACGGCGCGCCTCCAACAAATCCCACCAATCCCAGGTAGGCGGCAGAATGGGTAATTTGATAAATTAAATATCCCTGCGCAGTGCTCTGCATCCATGTCCCAACTAAAGAAACTACCTGACCGATAAACCAAAGCCTGTAATTGTAATGTTTGAGAGCAGCAAAAGTTTCCTGCCAGCGCAGGCGTCGGATTTTCCCTGCCGGTTGTTCATGGATGGACAAATTGCACCTCAATTGATCGTTCTTACGCCACCCAGAAATTGAAGGCAAAGAGCATAGTCAGCAGACCCATTAAAAGAATACTGGCGATCGTCCAGGCCCGGTCAAAGACTGAATTTTTCCCCCACCTGGCCAACATGACAAAAACAGCCGGAGCACCGATTATATAGCGGATCATTCCTTGAGCCGGCCCGCTACCCCAGGAAATGATCAGGACCGCCAGACTAAAGAAGGCGATCTCAGGGTAAACCTTGATACAGGTAATACAGGTCACCAAACCGATGATCAGGCCGAGGAATTCGGTCAGGAAGTAGGCTGTCCGCTCAGGATTATGGATGAACATGCTATGGAACGCCGTCGTCCAATTGAAATAGGCACTGCCAAAGTCAAGGAAACCTCGCCCAAAGTTGTTGCTTTCAACAATATCAAAGTTAAAGCCGAGGCGAGAAAACTTCCAGAGAAGGTAGGCAATCAAGGGGGCAAATGCCAGGAGCATTTTTCCGAACGAGACCACAACTATCAATTTCTCGCGGAGCCAGGACCACTCCGGATCATCCGATTTATGGATACCGAAGATACTCCGGACGATCTTGCGGACAGCCAAAAATAAAGCCCGCCAGGATTCCTTCCACCAATAGTAGATCTGGCGCCATTCCAAGTCGATATCCAGCCAATCGCCAGTACGGAACCAGGTGAGAGCCATCGGGATGATCAGCGCCACACCAACGGCGCGCGTCAGGGTGGCGGCGGCCGCAAGCAGCGCGGCCGGTAGCCATTTCCCTCTCTGCAGCATTGCCAGACAGCCAAACGCCAATCCAACAAACAGGCCCTCCGTGTACACCTGGATCAGGAAAAAGCCAGTCGGGAAGATCAGCAGATAGAAGACCGCCCGCATGGCACCCTCATCGCCAAGCGATTCGCTGGTCAGATCATAAAGCGCCAGCATGCCCATCAAGGCACCAATCGCAGAGACAATCACGCCCGCCAACGTTGTGGTGGCGATGAGATTCAGTCCAATCAACTTGAGGGGCTGGGCAAAGAGCCACATCACCCAGGGATAGAAAGGAAAGAAAGCGTAATTCAACGAAACCGATTCCCCTTTGTAAGGTATCCCGTCCAGGAGCATCCCGTTCTGCCAAGTGGTTGTGCCTTGAGGGGTAAGGTGAGGAACCTTCGGGTCATCGTAGCCACCCAGGGCGATGCTTATGTAATATTCTGAATCCCAGCATACCTGAGCATTCATGAACGGCTCGACCAAGTAAGGGCGGCCGACCTGGTAGGTGGCCGGAATGGTATAGGTGGTCGTCCAGTCCTGGGCCAGATCAGGAAAGACCGGCTGGAAACGGGCCGTCGCTAGGGATTGGAAGCCAATCACGATCAGCGCCCAAGCCAGCCAGATAAGAAAGATTTTTTGAAAAGCGATCTTGTTCATGTTACTTCTCCATTCCCGTGACAACCATGTCCTGCATGAAGAAGCGCTGCGACAGGAACAGGACCAATAGGGGGACCACCATAAGGATTACTGCGCTGGTCTGTAAGACCTCAGGCGTGAAACCATACGTGGGAGAGAATTGCGCACTGAATGCAATGGTCTGCAGGTCCGGCCGGATGGCCAGGTAGAGACTGGACATCCGCATTTCATTCCAGGTATTGAAGAAATGCAGCAACGCCACGGTGACGATGGCGGGAACGGCTTGCGGGATGATGACCGAGATAAGCGTCCGCAGGGGGCCGGCCCCGTCCAGCATGGCGGCCTCATCCAGGTCGCGTGGGATGCTCCTGAAATTCTGCCTGAGCAGGAAGATGTAGATAGCACTCCCAAAAAAGGCCGGCACGATTAACGGGTAATATGTCCCGTTCCAGGGCAGGATACGGGTGAAAATGACATAAGACGGGACCAGCGTGATGCTGTCAGGGATGATGATTGTTGCGATTAGGAGAAAGAACAGGAAACGTCCACCCGGGATCCTGAAGCGAGAAAAACCATAGGCGACCGCAATTGATGAGAGCAAGATCCCAATCTCGCTTAAAACCACGATTATTAAGGTGTTCCTCAATAAATGGGAGTAGTCGACCGTCTTCCAGATATTTATATAATTGTCCCAATAAAGCCGGAAACGGAAGACCCCGCCCAGACTGCGGTAGGAACCCTGCCAGGTGATGAGACCCTGTTCTGGATGAGCTGGATCGATGAACTGGCTGGAGGTCCGGCCAGGTTTGACCAAGGCCCAATCGTGAATAACCCCGTCTGCGGTCGGGACCTTGTAAAGTTGGTAGGTTGTTCCCTGGTAAACATATGTCAGCCGTGCGGCCGGATAAATCGGGGACGAACTATCACGGAATTCATCGGCAGACCGCAGGGAAGTGACGACCATGTACGACAGCGGGGAAATGAAGACCAGCAGTAAGAACCAAATGAATAAAGTTAATAAAGCCGTTCCGGTGAATTCCCATGCACGCAAAGTAAGCGTCGAGGATTGATGGCGAAGAGGATTCTTAGATTTCTTCATTACTGCTTTCCTCAGGGAAATGAACCCAATAGCGAGTAGAACGGAAGAGAAGTATCGTAATCGCCATTACCACAATGAACATGATCCAGGCCAAGGCACTGGCATAACCCAAGTTCGTGTAAGCAAACATCTGGCGGGTAATATACGTTTCCATCGGCGAGAGGCTCTGGCTGTAAGGCAGGCCACGGTCAAGCAAAGCCACCCCCCCAAAAGAACTGATCATATTGATCACCAGGGAGAAGAAGATCGCTGGCGAACACATCGGAATGGTGATTGAGACAAACCGGTTAATCGGCCCAGCTCCATCGACGCGGGCCGCCTCGTAGAACTCCTTTGGGACGGCCTGCATGGCTGCCAGCATGATCAGGAAGCCGGGCCCGATCGTCCAGAGGGAAAGGATAACCGGAAAGAAAATATATAACGGAAAGGATTTGGACCAGGGGAAGAGCCGGATGATCCAACCTGTGTTGGGGTCCGTCAACCCAGAAATAATAATGTAAATCGCGATAGCCGGGATAATGCTGGGCATGAAGAAGAGCGTGCGCATGATACGCTTCCCGTGCAAGCGGTCACTGGTAAAGACGGCCGCCAGGAAGAGCGCCACCACCATTTCAAGCGGGACAGACAAGAGAAAATAGCTGATCGATCCGAATAGGCTGGCGCCGCCTGCGGAATCTCTGAAAAAGGTCAGGTAGTTAGCGAGGCCAATGAAATGGGTCTTTTCCGGTTCCAGCATGTGAAAGTTCGTAAATGAAAAACCCAAAGCAGCCAGGATTGGAACTGCTTTAAAGAATAAGAAGCCAAGCAACCACGGGAGCAAGAAAAGAAATCCGACCGTGGCCTCGTATTTTCGGAGGGAAAGATGTTTATTTGGCTTTGGCAACCTGCGCCGGGGCGCAAGTTCGCGTTTCACTGCAAACATGACTTGTCTCCTTGATAATCCTGCGAATGGATCAGCTTCTACATTCCCGCCCAAAACCCCGCCTGGTGTAAGGCCTGAGGAGCTCGATTAACACTCACTATACCCACAATTGTAACATTTCCGGCAGCCCTCTTCATTTACCATGGTCGCCTCGCCACACTCCGGGCATAGTTCGCTCGTTCTAAGCGCCATCTGCCGGGCTGACGCAGCCGGCTGTGAATTTTGAAACCCCACATCCGTCAGCAGGTCTGGGACGGATTCTCCAAAAGCGTTCTGTTTATCGGATTTTTCCCCCGTTTCATCCATTTGGTGAGTTGTCCTGCCTGTCAAATACTCGTCCAGCACTTGCCCCACCCCATCTGGCAGGGAACGAACCCGATTCGGGCCAAAGCCCAGCGAACGCCCACCGCCAATACCGGAGAGTTGGCGGACCACTTCTGCCATGCGTTCACGCGGCGGGATGGGTGAGGCTAACCGAAGGATATACGAAATGAGCCGGCCAATTGCCTCTGAAACAGCAGCCGTTTCAGAACCAGCCTTAGCCGTGTTTATGAATACTTCAAAAGGATGTCCGCCACCGTTTTGGTTAACTGTGATGAAAGCCTTGCCAAGTGGCGTTTCCACACTGTATGTGCTACCGACCAAGGTGTGCGGACGTGGCTTCTTGGTCTCGTGCCAGGCTGCCAATTGCGTGGCAATTTCAGCCTCCGCCACACTGGCTGTCGCAGCCTCACCCGCAACCGTTGGCCAGTAAGGCAAGGCAAGGCCGAAAGTGCTCTGTGGCTGTTTTTTCTCCGCGGTGGCTTTGGTCTCCAGCACTACTTTCTCACGTGAGCCAGTTACATAGACTGTTATACCCTTGCAGCCCAGTTCCCAGGCAAGCAAGTACGCTTCTGCCACATCCTCCACTGTAGCACCTTCAGAGAAATTGATGGTCTTTGATAATGAGTTATCCACGAACGCCTGGAGAGCGGCCTGCATCCGGACATGCTCCTCGGCAGTGATATCCACAGCTACCACGAACACATTTCGAATGCTTCTCCGACAATGCCAGCTTTCTCCAGGGCCAGACCAAAACGCGGACTGGCATAAGTTAATTGGAGATCTTTTCCCTGGTCATTAACGTGACGGATATAAGCCAGTGCAAAGACCGGCTCGCATCCATACCCTTCGCAACCAGCCACCGTTGCAATAGTCCCGGTCGGTGCAACGGTGGTTTGGGCGGCATTCCGGATACCGTATTTTTTAATCCCTTCCTGAATTTCATTCCAGTCCAGGGCCGGACGACCCCAATTGCGCTGGTATGCCGTAAGTGGTCCTGGTCGTGTCCAACGCATTTTCTCGGAATCATAAATACTGCCCTGGATGGCCGGGAACGCTCCGCGCTCACGTGCCAGGGTCACACTAGTCCGCATGGCGTGGTATCGGACAAATTCCATCACCTGCGCGCCGAACTCCCGCCCTTCCTGC
>JBEKVG010000037.1:0-11800 GCA_049514195.1 Anaerolineales bacterium
GGCGGGCCATCCAATTCGCCGCCGGTCTGGATTGGGCGACCGAACATGCCATGCAGGTGGTTAATCTAAGCCTGAGCACCTCCAAGGAGGAATACTTTGGCCTTTTCCATGACCTGGCCGACCAGGCCTATTTCAAGAACGTCAACCTGGTATCGGCGGTCAACAACATCCCGGCCCCCAGTTACCCCTCCCTCTATTCGTCCGTCATCTCCGTGGCCGCGCATGCCGGCCATGATCCTTTCGTATACTATTACAACCCTTCCCCGCCGGTGGAATTTGGCGCGCCCGGCATTGATGTGGAAGTGGCCTGGAACAATAAACAATACGTGACTAGCACTGGCAACAGCTTTGCCGCGCCGCACATCGCCGGGATCGTCGCCCTGATCCGTGCCAAGCACCCTGAGCTGACCCCGTTCCAGGTTAAGACGGTTCTGCTGGCCTGCGCTGCCAACATGCACCGCGCACAAAAACCTGCAGCGCTCAAACGCCAAGAAATTAAGAAAACAAAAAAACAAGGCTCTTGATCCCCTTTGTGATCCTTAGTGACCTTTGTGTTAGAATTCTTCCTAAAAAATAAGGAAGATCCAGAAAGGGAAAACCATGCCATCCTCTGCGACACTTGCACACTGGAGTTTGAAGGATTTGCTTCCCGAACCGGTCGAGCAGGCCGTGGAAGCCCAACTGGCGCAGCTTGCCGCCAGCGTCTCGGACTTGGAGGCTATGCGTGAAAGCATGACCCCGCAAATCTCCGAAGAAACCTTTGCGAAGATCCTCGCCTCGCTCGATTCCTTTAATATCATTATAAGACGGCTGCAGGCCTATTCCTTCCTGTGGTTCGCGGAAGATACCCAGAATGAGGCTGCCCTGAACCTGCGCGACCGCCTGGACCGCTCACTGGTTGATCTCGGCAACCGCGTTTTGTTCTTCGAGATCTGGTTTAAAGACCTGCCGGAGGAGGCCGCCGCAAGACTGATCGCCCATAGCGGTGATATGAAATACGCCCTCGAATCCATCCGGCGCTTCAAGCCCTACACACTCAGCGAAGTGGAGGAAAAGCTCATCAACCTCAAGGATGTGAATGGGATCGATGCGCTCGTCAATCTTTACGAAATAATCACCAACCATTTCACCTTCACGCTTGAACTGGACGGGGAGAAAAAAAACCTCACCCGTGACCAGTTGACCGGTTATTTTTTCAATGCCTCATCCGATATTCGCCGCGCAGCTTATCAGGAACTCTACCGGGTCTATACCGACAATTCAACCATCCTGGCGCAGATCTACAGCCACCGGGTGCGTGACTGGCACGCGGAAGGCATGGAACTGCGCGGTTATGCCTCCCCGATCGCCGCCCGCAATCTGGGCAATGACCTGCCGGACGGGGTGGTGGATACCCTGCTTTCCGTATGCCGGGAGAATGCCGCCATCTTTCAGCGCTATTTCCACCTCAAGGCTGGCTGGCTGGGACTCGGGAAACTGCGCCGCTATGACATCTACGCTCCCCTGGCCGAGTCAGACAAGCAATACGAATTTGCCCAGGCCATGGAAATGGTAATGGAAAGTTTCCAGGAATTTTCCCCACAGGTGGCCGGACTAGCTATGCGGGTCTTCGATGAGAACCACCTTGACTCGCAGGCCCGCCCCGGGAAACGCGGCGGTGCTTTCTGCTATGCCGCCCTGCCCGGACTAACCCCATGGGTGCTGGTCAACTACGATGGCAAGCCACGCGACGTTGCCACGCTGGCGCATGAGCTGGGTCATGCCGTGCATGCCATGTTGGCGGCGGACCATTCGGTCACCACTTTCCATGCCTCCCTGCCCCTGGCTGAGACCGCCTCGGTGTTTGCGGAGATGCAGTTGACCCAGCGCCTGCTCAAACAGGAGCAGGACCCTGCCGTCCGGCGCGACCTGCTTGCCCATGCCATTGACGATGCCTACGTGACCGTGATCCGGCAGGCCTATTTCACCATTTTCGAGCGGGAGGCCCACCGCATGATCGTCGAGGGCAAGTCGTTCGAGGAAGTCGCGGCTGCCTACATGTCCAACCTGGTCGAACAATTTGGGGATTCCGTCGAGCTGGCCGACGAATTCAAATGGGAATGGATCAGCATTCCCCATATTTACAATGATCCGTTTTATACGTATGCCTACTGCTTCGGGCAATTGCTGGTGCTGGCGTTATACCAGCAGTACCGCCTTGAAGGTACCGCCTTCATCCCAAGATACCTGAAGATTCTTTCCTCTGGCGGTTCGGAAGCGCCGGCAAAAATCCTGCGGGAAGCCGGGCTGGAGATCGATACCGCCGCTTTTTGGCAGGGCGGTTTTGATGTACTCGAGGATATGATCACGGAACTGGCTGATTCAGCCTAAGGAGTCTCAGCATGACTACTGCACCGGTTTCGTCGACCGCTTTGTCCCCTTTTGCGGTTTTCCGCAACCGCAACTTTTCCCGCATGTGGACCGGCGAACTTGTTTCAACGATGGGTTCTGCCCTGACCTCCCTGGCTGCCTCCATCCTCATCTTCCGCTTGACCCACTCGGCTATGAGCGTCGGCCTGATGCTGATGGCAACCGCCGCTCCTAGTTTACTGGTGGGGCTCTTTGCCGGCGTACTGGTAGATCGCTTTGATCGAAAGGCCATCATGATCACTGCCGACCTGGTGCGGGCTGTGCTTGTATTTCTGATTCCCTTCCTCGTCCCGCATAATATCATCTGGCTGTATGTCATTGTGTTGCTCTCCAGCGCCATCGGGCAATTTTTTGACCCGGCTCATGAAAGCGTCCTGCCCGAAGTCGCCTCCGAGCAGGAACTGGCCGCTGCAAACTCGCTGATGGCCATCAGTTCCTTTGGTGCAACCGCAGTCGGTTTTGCTGCTTCCGGCCTGATCGCCTCCGCCACGGATATTCGCTGGGCTTTTTTCCTGGATGCGGCCTCGTTCGTGTTTTCAGCGGCCTGTATTTTCCTGATCCAGATCAAACCTCTGCAGGCCGAAGAGGATACCAACGCGGCCGTGGTGGTGAAGAACCTGAAGGCCGGCCTGCGCCAGCTTTTCGACACGCCCATCCTGCGCTCCCTGTTCACGACCCAGGTTCCCACCCTGCTGGCATTTGGCCTGCAGAGTGCCCTATTGCTCCCATTCGCCTTGCGAGCACTCAAGGCGAATGAATTCCAATACGGTTTGCAAGAAGGCCTGACTTCCATTGGTTTTGTAGCCGCCAGCCTGCTGCTGGCCGGGCTCTTTGACCGCATGCGGGAAGGCGCATGGATCGCCTTCGGATATCTGGGAATGGCGCTGGCAGGCATTGCCTATTCGTTCACGCACTCGATTCCTCTGGCAATTGTCATTGTGGGGATCTCGGGCTTCTGTAACGCTCCAGCTTCCATCGCGCGGCGCCTGGTGATCCAGCGCAACACGCCGCGTGAAATGCGTGGGCGTGTAAACAGTGTCTTCTTTGTTTCACGGGATGTCCTGTTTCTCATTGGCATGGCGGCCGCCGGCCTGGCCGATTTCATCGATGTGCGCCTGATGTATCTAGGAAGTTCCATTATATTGCTGGGAGGTGTGTTCCTGGTGCTGGTTCTGCCGGGTCTGCGCCAGAATCGTTCGGAATGGCGCCGGGCGCTCAGCCTGCTCAAAGCCGCACCCACCAGCTCTGCTTTGGGCCTTGGGCGCTTGGCCGTTCCAGCCGATTTCGACGCTCTGGCCGGCTTGCTGCCATCCCTTTCCACTCTCTCAGAGATAGAGCGCGAGAATTTCCTCAGCAATGTGTATGTACTGGAAGCATCCGCCGGTACAACCATCCTCCGACATGGCGAAACGGGGGATGCGGCATATTTCATCCTGGCCGGGCGTGCTGTGGCAGGCATCGCCGAAGAACAGGGCAATTACCGCTCCCTGTCCACTATGACCGCCGGTGATTTCTTCGGCGAAATTGCTGCCTTGACCGGCGCGACCCGCACTGCCGATGTGGTTGCTGAAGAAAACACCACTCTGCTCCAGGTGCCCGCGCAGACCATGCGTAGTTTAATGGGAAACCCAGCTCTGAGTGCACTTTTCCTCGCCAAGATGACCGAGCGACTCAGCCGTACCAGTGTCAACGAACTGCCCCGCTTTGCCGGCGTTGACCAGCAGGATGCACGCGACCTGCGTACCGTTCCGGTAGAAGAGTAGCCAGATTTTTCTCTAATCCCTACCATTTGGCTTATACTCGTAATGTAACAACTGACTCCGAATCAGTCAGGAGGACGCGATGTTGGGAGAAACCGATCAACATGGACAGATCATTACCATCGAACGGCATATCCTCGAGGAACAAAGCTCTTTTCCCGAGGCGACAGGCACGCTGACCAACCTGTTGTATGATATTGCTCTGGCCGGTAAAGTCATCGCCAGCAAAACCAATCGCGCCGGTCTAGCCGAGATCCTGGGCGGAACCGGTGACACCAATATTCAGGGTGAGCAAGTCCAGAAGCTCGACCGGTTCGCTGATACAACCTTCTTCCGCATGAACGACCATACTGGCCGGGTGGCACTGATGGCCTCCGAGGAGCACGCCGATATCCTCCCCATCCCCGAGAAATATCCAGCCGGAAAATATGTCCTGCTCTACGACCCTTTGGATGGCTCGTCCAATATTGATTACAACATCTGCCTAGGAACGATTTTCTCCATCTTTCGCAAGGTCACCTCCGGGCGCGGCAGCCTAGATGATTGTCTGCAAAAGGGCCGGGATTTGGTGGCGGCTGGCTATCTGCTGTATGGGACAAGCACTATGCTGGTCTACAGCACCGGCCGCGGTGTGAACGGATTTACGCTTGACCCAGCCGTGGGGGAGTTCCTCCTATCCCACCCGGCCATCCGGATACCGGAACCGCCGCGTTATTACAGTATGAATCATGGCAATGAAAAGTATTGGAGCAAGGGCGTGCGTGCGTATACTGCCTGGTTGCAGGGTCAGGAGCCGGACTCTCCAAGCCTGTCGGCCCGCTATGTCGGTTCTCTGGTAGCAGATTTCCACCGCAATCTCCTAGCAGGCGGAGTGTTTTATTATCCAGCCGATACCCGAGATCCTGGAATGCCTCATGGAAAACTACGCCTTATGTATGAAGCCATCCCTCTGGCATTCCTGGCTGAACAGGCCGGAGGCCGCGGCTCAGACGGTACCCAAGCCATCCTTGACATTTCACCACAAAAGCTGCACCAGCGCACCCCCTTTTTCGTCGGCAACCAGGGGCTCGTGCAACAGGCTGAGGTATTTATCCGGAAGTACGACTGATCAACGGGAGCGTGTATCGCCTTTATCCGGAGGCTGGAAAGGCCATGCATACCTGCCAACCGCCAGCGGGAAGGCTGCGGGCCACGATCCGTCCCCCCCTGTCCCTAGACCATTAGCTTGGTTTCGTCATCTATGACGAGAATTTTTTTGACCATTGCTTTTCCAGGCCACCTACTGCTCCCTGCATACTGCTGCGCAGCACACGGTAAATAGCTGAACTGATGCAGCCAAAAAGCAGGGTAAAGCCGACGATTTTGGTTCAGATATTTACGCAGTACTCTGTGAAATCATGTACTGGCTGCCGGCGGTAGGTTTGCCATGGCCGGAATTGCCGCCTTCTTGGCTGGGATCGAGGCGAGCACTATCACCGCTGCCGCCAGCAACACGTGAGCAATACTGAGAATCAGGCTAAAAGGATTACGCATGCCCAGGGAGCTCATAAGCAGGATCGGGAGCAGGGAAACTAGCCCCAGGAGACCATACAGGACTGCCATAGTTATTCCCAGGACCTGTCCCCAGCGTTTGATAAAGAGCATACCCAATGCGGCGGCCAGCGAGACCAGCAATGCGATAAAGTAGATGATCGGCCCGGTGAGGCCGCCAAGGAAGCTGCCGCCCATTACAAAGCGCCGGTTCGTCAAATTAGAACCGCCTTGGCCGGGCAAGATCTGGCCCTGCGAGCCGTTGCCCTGAATAATGGATTGGCCATTGCCTCGAAGGACAAAATTGCCGCCTTGCTGGAAACCTCTGGTCGATCGCAATAGCGGCGTGGCCATGAACAGCATGGCCAGAACGACGAGAACGAGAGCCGCAATGGGCAACAGTTTGGGATTCAGCCCTCTTTTTTTAATTGGCTTTGCATCAATTGTGGACATAGGACCTCTTAAAATTTTATTCGTACCGTAATGCTTCCACCGGCTCGAGTCGGGCAGCACGCCGGGCTGGATAGATGCCGAAGAACAGGCCTACCGCAGCCGAGAAAAGCGTGGCCAGGAGAATGGCATTCAGACTGACCGCCGGGGTCAGGGAAGTCCCGCTTGCGGCAGCGATCCGTCCAATGAGCAGCGCAATCAACCAGCCGAGCACAATGCCCATGACCCCACCCAGCAGGCTCAGGAATAGAGACTCTACCAGGAATTGGATCAAGATATCCCGGTTTCGGGCACCCACAGCCTTGCGCAGACCGATTTCGCGGGTCCGTTCAGTGACTGAAACCAGCATGATGTTCATGATGCCGATCCCCCCGACCAGTAGCGAGATGGCTGCAATTCCCCCCAGGAAGATGGTCAGGACGCCAATGATCGAGGAGGCGGTCTGTGCCAGGTCCTGTTGATTGAACACAGAAAAATCTTCCGCACCTACTGCTACATGGTGGCGCATGCGCATGATATTGGATATTTGCGTGCTTGCTTGCGTGACGGTGTTGGCGCTGGTGGCCTGGGCATAAATCATATCCACATAATTGCTGGCGCGCCGGATGACACGGTCACGGGCAGTGGTAAGCGGGATGATGGCCTGGTTATCGGAACTCCCGAAGGATGTACCGCCTTTTGATTTCAGAATCCCAATGATCGTAAAAGTCTGGCTGTTGATCCGCATTGTCTGTCCCGTCAGGTCGGTCGTCCGGCCGAAGAGTGTCGTTGCCAGATCCGGTCCGATCACAGCCACGCGCGCATGGATGTTCACCTCCTGGTCACTGAAAACGGTACCCTCCGAGATTTCTTCGTTGCGCATGGAAAAGTAATTGGAGGTCACGCCATAGACGGTAGTCGTGGTGGTCTGTCCATTGGCAGCCGCGGAGATATTTCCACCTTGTAAAATCGGCGCAACCGCCTGGATTGAGGGTGCCTGGAAGGGGTCCATCATTGCCTGGGCATCCGCCAGCGTCAATGGTCGAATATTCCGGATGACGGCGGGACCGCCCTCTCCTGCGAATCTTGGTCCGGATCCCGCAGAAACGAACAGCAGGTTTGTCCCAATTGAACTGATGGCGGAGGTGATGGAGTTCTGGGCGCCCTGCCCGACCGACAGCATGGCAATCACTGCCGCCACGCCGATGACAATGCCCAGGATGGTCAAACCACTGCGCAATTTATTACCCGTCAGGACGGATAGTGTTCCCAGAAGGACTCGTTTAATTTTCATTGGATATTCCTCTCGACCAGACCATCCCGGATCCTGATTATTCGTTGGGTCTGGGAAGCAATCCTGGGATCATGAGTGATGACGAGCAGGGTGGTATTACGGTCGTGGTTAAGCTTCAGCAATAAATCAATGATCTCCTGGCCCACCTTGGAGTCCAGATTGCCGGTTGGCTCGTCTGCCAGCAGGATGGCTGGTTCGTTGACCAGCGCCCGGGCGACCGCCACGCGCTGCTGCTCCCCGCCGGATAGTTCCGCAGGCCGGTGCTTCATGCGGTTTTCCAAACCTACCGCCCGCAGGGCCTCTTCTGCCCTGCCTTTGCCTTCATCCGCCCGGTTGGCATATCCCAGGGGCAGTTCGACATTGGTGAGTGCGGAAACACGCTGTAACAAGTTAAAGGACTGGAACACAAAGCCGATCTTGCGATTCCGGATACTGGCCAACTGATCATCGGTCAGGCCTGCCACCTTTTCGCCGTCCAGGACATATTCACCGCTGGTCGGTCTGTCCAGGCAGCCGAGGATGTTCATCAAGGTGGATTTCCCGGATCCGGAAGGCCCCATAATTGCCACCACCTCACCGCGTTTGACCTCCAGGGAGATGTCTCTTAGCGCCTCGACCTCCACTTCCCCCATGCGATACACTTTTTTCAGGGCTTCCGCCCGGATGACGATATCATCCATTTCAGTCTCCTTGCCTAAGGGGTCGTTACAGGTCTGGACTGGGTAGTGGCATTGCTGGCACCACCTCCACCCATTCTGAAGCCAAACCCGCTGCTGGAAGTTGTGCTTGCGAAGCTGAGCACGATCGTATCACCTGCCTTGAGAGTGTTGCTGATGATCTGCGTGGTGGAATCCGAGACAACCCCCTCCGTGACCGGTAGCTTGGTGGTCGCACCATTCTGCACCAGATAGACGTACGTTTGACCATTGGTATCAGTGAAGATAGATGTGCTGGGTACTATCAGGGCATTATCCACCTTGTTGGTGACGATTGTTATATTCGCCGCCATACCTGGTTTGACCAGTGCATCCGCATCGGTAAGCTGGACAGTGACAGTGAAGTTGACGCTGCTCTGCGCCTCGGTTCCGGCCAGGTCTGTCTTGATGACCTTACCCGTGTATGTCTTATTGGGGATGGCATCAAAAGTAATCGTGGCGGTTTGCCCGACCTGGACGTGGTTGATATCGATCTCGACAACCTGGACATCGATCACAAGGTCCGATAGGTCATCAATCCGGAATGCCTGGGTTCCCGCCGAGACAACTGCATTGGGGATTGCATCTGACTGGGTGATCGTTCCATCGAATGGGGCGGTCATCTTGCTCGCGTCCAGGTTATCCTGTGCGGTTTGGACAGCCAGTTTGGCCTGGTTGAACTGAAGTAACGCTGTCCCGGTTGCATCTGCGGGCACTACCCCGCCTGTCAATGCCGCCAAATAGTTTTGGGCATTTGTCAGCGTGGCGTTGGCCAGGTCCAGATTTGCCTGGGCTTGATCGGAGTTTGTCTTGGTCGGTGCCTGCGAATAAACACTGAAATAATACTCAGCAGTGTTGTAAGCTTGCTGGGCATTATAGAGAATCTGGTAGGCGGCTGCCTCATTTGTATTGCTAATATATCCCCCCGTATTCAGCTTATCATAGGCTGTCTGTGCCTTATCCAAATTGTACTTGGCAAGGACTACATTGGCGTACTCATTTTGAGACAGGGCATCGTTTTTCCAATACTTCACGTTGTTTAAGGCTGTTTGAGCATTGGTTAAATTCGTCTCTGCCGTGGTGACGGCCAGTTTGGCATTCGCGATCGCTTCAGGGGAGGTAAGTTGAGCAAGGTTTTCCTGGGCGGTAACAAGGTTGGTTTCCAGGGTAGTCTGGGTCGAGTCTTGCACCAGGGTGGCCAGGACATCTCCAGACTTGACGTGGTCACCAATCTGGGCATTCACCTTGTCCACCTGCCCACCGGTAAGCCAATTCAGATTCGCCGAGAGCATCGACCCGACCGTTCCTGTGCCTTCCACAGTGGATGTAAGAGTGCCGCGCTGGACGGTCGTCGTCTGGTATGCGGGTGTGCCACTGCTGTTGCTTTTCTGACTGCGGAGGCTGGCGATGAGAAGCACCAGCGCAATGATGACGACTGCCACAACCCCGGTGGCGATCCAACCCTTCTGTTTTTTGCTCATTTTGAGACTCCTTCTTCCGTAATTAGGATAATACAATACCTTGCAGATATGCAGAAATTGTGGAGAAAAGATGGCAAAGTATGGAAACT
The DNA here is from genome assembly GCA_049514195.1 of Anaerolineales bacterium. GTDB lineage: Bacteria > Chloroflexota > Anaerolineae > Anaerolineales > Villigracilaceae > UBA877. Next base: position 9,688 of record JBEKVG010000037.1, read on the forward strand.
GATTTTACTCAGAAACCGTGATGGTGGTAAGGTCGTCACGGTTTTTAATGGCGAATCTTAATATTCAGACTCATGAATTTTTGGCTTTTACACTTGACAAAATAGAATATATGTTCTATACTCCGGTTATAGAAAATATGTTCTATTTTTAATAATGCAGATACTTCAATAAAATCACTGGAGGTTGTCATGAATACCAATTTTCGGAATAATCATGGAATCGGCTCACTATTCAAGGGAATCAACATCCGTCGTGGCATGGCCTGGGGTGTCATCATTATCGGCGCCCTGCTGGCTTTTGAGGTTTTTAATTACACCACCACGCAATTCGCCCTGGCCGATGTACTCGGCAGCCTGAAATTTGCCGGTATCCCCTGGGCTACCATACTGGCGTTGGCATTTTGCGGCATTGATTTCGCTGGGATCGCGCGTCTCTTCACGCCCGAGCAGGGGCGCGAAGAGCCTGCCGAAGTCTGGTATCTGTTTGGGGCATGGCTGCTGGCAGCCGCCATGAATGCAACATTGACATGGTGGGGCGTCTCCGTAGCCATCATCGACCACAAAAGTATTGCCGGTGGAGTGGTTATGACCAACACAACCTTGATTAAAGTTGTGCCGGTCTTTGTTGCGATCATGGTTTGGCTCATCCGCGTGCTGATCATCGGTACCTTTTCGGTTGCCGGGGAACGTCTCTTTAGCCAGGGAGATTCACGCTCCTTGCAGCGTCCCTCCCACGCGGTCCTCCAGCCTGCCAGTTCATTGGCATCCCGTGTGCAGCCTTCCATCTCTACTCCCTTTCACCCTGCCTCGAAGGTAGCCCGCCCAGAGTCGAATTATTCCCACCCCGAACCGACCTATCATAACATAAGCATGAATGCCAGGTCAGCCCGCGAAGCAGAGTATATCGAAAGTCCCCGTCATTCTTAATAGGTTCCCAGAGCCATGCCGGACAGGCACACTACGCCTCCTTTTGACCAGACAGCCACCTTTTCCCAAGGCGGTTGTCTGTCTGGATTTCTAATCCCCCCCTTGGCAGTAATCTGCATCGGGGTTGTGATGGCCTTCCTATTGCTTGGCTCGGGGATACAATCCACCCTTGCCGCCTCGTCTGTGCAAAATGATAGCAAACTGGCACAAGGAACACCGGATCAAATGGCAAAGTCATCTGCTGGCAACCCTAACCAATCGGGAGCAATTTCCCCGATTTTCCAGCCCGAGGTTCAATACTGGAGCGCGGCCATCCAAGTCTGGGCAACCGCAGCAGGGCTGGATCCGAACCTGGCCGCCACAGTGATGCAAATCGAGTCCTGTGGCGATCCGCGTGCCCATTCCCGTGCCGGAGCAATGGGACTGTTCCAGGTGATGCCCTACCATTTTGCCGTGGGTGACGACCCTTACAACCCGGATACCAATGCAGAACGTGGCCTGGCTTATTTAAAACGTTCCCTGGAAGCCGCCAATGGCAATGCACGTCTAGCTCTGGCCGGATATAACGGCGGGATTGGCGTAATTGGGCGCTCGGAACTTAATTGGGCTGCGGAGACGCAGCGTTATGCTTACTGGGGAAGTGGGATTTACGCCGAGGCATCCAATGGCGCAACAAAAAGCCTGCGCTTGCAGGAGTGGCTGGCCGCCAGCGGTGCGAGCTTATGCCGCCAGGCAGGTTCCCGCCTGGGGATTAATCCTTAGGGGAGGATTCTGGTGTCTTAGGTATAGGCAAGTAGATGCAGAAAGTTGAACCTTTGTTTTCTGTCGATTTAACTTCTATCCGCCCTCCATGGTGATTTACAATCCAATAGGCAATCGAAAGCCCTAATCCCACCCCGCTGGTTTTCGAGCGGGTTCGAGATTTCTCACCCCGGAAGAAGCGCTCAAAGATATGGGGTAAGTCTTCAGCGGAAATTCCTTGCCCGGTATCACGGACAATGAGCCGGGCATTTTCGCCCACTCTCCCCAAGCTGAGATAGATTTCACCGCCCTTGGGAGTGTATTTAATCGCATTTGAAACCAGGTTTATGAGCACTTGCTTCAACCGGTCGCGGTCGCCATTGATGATGATCTGATCGATCTCAATTAATTTAATATTCACCCGATCACGCGCCAGTATGCGCAT
>JBEKVG010000038.1:0-11795 GCA_049514195.1 Anaerolineales bacterium
TCCGGCATCTTCCACGACTGACCAGCCCATTTCCTTCTCACGACGCCTGGCTTCGGCCTCTTCCATGAAACCACCAATCGGTTTGCTGGGATTCTTGAACGCCACATCGTTCTGATCCACCAGGGTCTGTGTGATGATGGTGCATGCATTCTTTTTTATTCCTCGGCGGAACAGCTCATTCTGCAAAGCCTGCTGGAACTCGTAGCCTATTGCGCCCTGGCTATCGGCACCACAGACATCCAAAGGAACTTCGTGCATGCCTTCCATTTTTGCGGCAATTTCCGAACGTCGCAGGATATAGCCGACCTGAGGTCCATTGCCGTGTCCGATGGCAACGTCCCAGCCTGCTTCGATCATATCGACAATGTGGTGAGCCGTCTCGCGCAGCGCCTGTTCCTGGTCTTCCACCGTAACACGCCTGGAGTCTTTAATCAGCGAGTTACCACCCACGGCAACTACAGCAACCTTTTTGCTCATGGTTTCTTTCTCCTAACCCATTGTCAAGGCCATGACGGCCTTCTGGGCATGCAACCGGTTTTCAGCCTGGTCATAGACAACCGACTGCGGGCCATCCATCACGCCATCTGTGACTTCGATGTTGCGGTCAGCCGGCAGTGGATGCATATAGATGGCATCCGGCTTGGCAAGTTTCATCTTGCGCTCATCGGTGATCCAATGTTCGTATTTCTTGATTATCTTGGCGCCCTCATCCGGATCCGGGGTGTGGACCATAGCGCCCCATGACTTGGCGTAGACAATGTCCGCATCCTTGAAAGCGGCCTCCATATCATCCACTACCTCGAAACCGGCCCCGAACTTTCTGGCCTGTTCCTGTGCCTGTGCCATGATCTCCGGCATCAACCTGAATTCCGGTGGATGAGCCAGCACCACATCCATGCCAAAGCGCGGCATTTGCAGGATGAGCGATTGAGGCACTGACATGGGTTTCTGATAGGAGGCTGCATAAGCCCACGAAACTACCATCTTCTTACGGCGCAGGTCACGGCCTTTTTTCTCAACGATGGTCATCAGATCAGCCAGGCATTGGAAGGGATGGTAAATGTCACATTGCATATTCAGTACCGGAACGCGCGAAGCTTTTGCAACCGCGTTCAGGTAACCATTGCCGATGCCCCAATCCACGTGCCGGATGGCAATGCCATCGAAATAGCGACCAAAAATCTCGCCGATTTCCTTGGGCGTATCGCCATGGGCGATCTGGGTGGTCCTGCTCTCAATGAATGCGCCATGACCGCCAAGTTGGGCAATGCCGGCTTCAAATGAGCCGCGCGTGCGCGTGGACGAGAAGAAGAACAACATTGCCAGCACCTTATCACGCAGGTAGGGATGCGGTTTATTCAGGGCGCGCTTGCGCTTCAGGTCGAAGGCCACGTCCAGGATAGTTTCGACTTCTTCCCTAGTAAAGTCCAGGTCGCCGATCAGGTCACGGCCATGTAAAAAGGTTTGCATAGGTTAGTCTCCTATTCCATTGCGCCCAGCACCAGCGCCAGCAGCGCCATCCGCATCACCACGCCATTGAAGGCTTCCTGCCAGTAACGCGACCAGCGGGTGATATCCACATCAGTCGGGATCTCGTCCATGCGCGGCAGGGAGTGCAAAAGAATGGCATCCGATTTGGCTTTTGTCTCGAGAAGTTCACGAGTGATCTTATAGTTAGCGGGGGTCAGGCCGACTTCTTTTCCAGCACGCTCGTCGCGGCTCTTGGTGTAATCCGGCTGGACAACCGGCTCAACAAGGATGACGTCTGCATCGGCGATGGCCTGCTCGACATGCTCGACCTCGCGGAAGTTGATACTGTACTGCTTGAGCTCGGCTTTGAATGCATCCCTTAGTGACATTTCAGGCGGGGAAACAAAAGTGATCGGACAATCAAACTGGCTCATGGCATAACCGAGCGAGTGCATGGTACGCATACGCATGTCGCCCACTGCCAGCCAGGTCAACCCGTCGATCGTGCCTTTTTCCTTGAGCACCGTATACAGGTCGGTCAGGATCTGCGTGGGGTGCTCGCCCCAACCGTCCCCACCGTTGATGATGGGAATGGAAGCCCATTTGGCCGCCTCGTGTGGTGCACCCTGCTGGAAATGCCGCATAACAATCACATCGCCATAGAACTCCAGCATTTTAACGGTATCCTTGATGGATTCCTGGTAGAAATCCCCGGCACGCGTCATCTTGGCATCTGAAAAACCGGTCACGTGGCCGCCCAAGCGGTGCATGGCGGCTTCGTGCGCCAGGCGAGTACGGGTGGATGGTTGATAGAAAGCAGTCACCAGAGTCTTTTTCGCGAGCAGGTCGCTGTTACGGCGGCTGACCGCAATCGGTTCCAGCTCCGCGGCCACATCGAAAACGTGGAAGAATTCTTGTCGTTCAAAATCTTTGAGGGACAGAATGTCCCGACCAGCAAAACTACGCATTTTTACCTCCGAGATATAGAAGTGAGTAAAGAATAGTGATTCTAAAGAACAGAGAACAGTAAGTAGAAAATAGCGAACCGAGAATGACGAAGAGGAATTCGAGAGGCTGATTTCTTCTGTCTATTCTTTGTTCTCTTCATGCACCAACCTTTCGGATAACATGGAAGCGGAAATAGCCAGGCAGGAAGTAACTGAACGAATAGTCTACCACGCGGCCATCATTCGAATAGAGATACGCCACAAAATGGAGCAGGACATCATCGCGCTGGATCTGCAGGGCGCGTGCAACTTCCGGGGTGGCTCCGATAGCTCGGATTTCCGTACGAGATCGGACAAGTTTCGGTTCGCCGCGCCGCAGCACCAAGTCCAGTACCGAACCGGTGAACCCGGATTCAACCTCAGCAGTGGCCAGGATATCCACCGGCAGGGTATCCACCAAATAGGCAATCGGGCGGTTTTCTGTATAAATGACGCGCGACACACGTGTCAAGTATGTACCAACCGGGATATTCAAGGCCGCAGCCTGATCTTCGTCTGCTTCCACTTGCTCAACCTGCAACTCACCCATACAAACAGACAGATTGGTGCGCTGGGCCAGGGTTTCAATGCTCTCCAGGACTTCCAATCCGGAATCGAGTACCGGCACCTTGGCAACCACGAACGTACCCACGCCCTGGCGTCGCCGGATCAATCCCTGTCCTTCATATGAACGCATGGCTTCGCGCAGCGTGGCGCGCGAGACTCCCATCCGCCGCGCAAGTTCTGGTTCGGACGGCAGGCGGCTTTCAGCCGGCAGTGAACTGATCAGTTTCGCCAGGTCTGCCTGTAAACGCCGGAATGGATACTCTCCCATAACTCTTCTCCTTGATCTATTGTGCCGATCCCTCGATGACCGGCAAGAAAGTAAAATTTGTACCATCCACCAAGCCTTTATCCGTGATGCGCAGTTCGGGGATGACGACCAGCGCCAACAGGGATAATTGCATATTGGGGTTGTTGAGGCTGCAACCGCAAGTACGAAATCCTTGTAAAATGGTATTTGCCTTCCCCGCAACTTTTCCAGCCGTTTCAGTGGACATAAGCCCAGCAATAGCCAACTCAACCAGGCCAATTATCTGGCCATTCTGTACAACGACCTGGCCGCCGCCGACTTCAGCCAATTTGTTGGCAGCCAGGGCCATGTCCTTTTCGTCCGTGCCAACGATGATCATCTGGTGGCAGTCATGCGCTACGGTAGAGGCGATGGCGCACGGCAGTTTGAATCCGAAACCGGAAACCAGCCCCACCTGGATCCTTCCACTGTTGTGGTGGCGTTCGACAACAGCCGCCTTCGCCAGATCATGCAGTATATCTGCATGAACTTCCCCATCGTTTACAACCATTTCCAAGTGCAGGTGCCGGTTGGGTGCCTGATTTTCGATGATACCGATGACGTTAACCCTGACCTTGGACTTTGAACCCTCAACGGGAATGCAGAAATCTTCCGCGACCAACGGCCGTCTCAAATGAACCGAATGCGTGACCCAATCGGGATATTCCACTTTGGGCAGGTCAACTAGCAATTTGCCATTCTCAACCGTCACCTGCCCACGCACAATGACCAGCCCGGCATGAAAGTCGTTCAGATCGTTCACCAGTAAAATATCCGCCCAGCGGCCCGGAGCGATCATCCCCACTTCACGACTGACGCCAAAATGCTCAGCAGTGTTAAGGGTGGCCATCTGAAGGGCTGTCATCGGAGTAAGACCATGCTGGATGGCATGCCGCAGGACACGGTCCATGTGGCCTTCGTCAACCAGCGTGGAGGCATGACAATCGTCGCTGCACAGAATGAAGTGACGCGGGTCGAGGTGCTTCTCAGTAATCGCCTTTACACCTTCAGCTACATCATGCCAGGCGGAACTGTAACGTAGCATGACTTTCATGCCCTGGCGGACGCGTGCTACGGCATCCTCCGTGCGAGTACCCTCGTGATCGTCTTCGGGGCCACCCGCCACGTAAGCATGGAAGGCCGGCCCAAGATCCGGCGTTGCATAGTGACCGCCGATAACTTTCCCGGCCTTGCGTGTGGCGTCCATCTCTTCCAGCATCTTCCCATCGCCTTTTGCCACACCGGGGAAATTCATCATCTCACCCAGGCCGATGACACCCGGCCAGGTGAGCGCCTCGCTTATATCCTCCGGGCTGAGCTCCGCACCAGGTGTCTCAAAACCAGATGCGGATGGTACGCAGGATGGCACTTGCACCCAAACGTGCACCGGCTGCAGTGTAGCCTCGTCCGCCATCAGTTTTACACCACTCAGTCCGAAGACATTGGCAATCTCGTGCGGGTCAATGAACATGCCGGTGGTGCCACGAGGTAGGACCGCCCGGACGAACTCGGTGACGGTTAACATGCCTGACTCGACATGCATATGTCCATCCAATAAACCTGGCACCAGGTACTTACCGTCCGCTTCAATGATACGCGTTTCTTTACCGATGGTATGCGACGCATCCGAGCCGACATAAGCTATGCACCCCTCCTTAATTGCCACATCGGTCGCCGGTACAAACTCGCCGGATTGCACGCAGGTCCAGATGCCCTTGCGCAGCACCAGGTCGGCCTTCTGGCGGCCCATGGCCACATCGATCAAAGTTCGGGTGTGTTCGATGGAAGTTTGCATAAACTAATATTTTGTCTAATTCCCGGATTACCCGAATATCCGCGGTGTGCTCATCAGGACTCCAACAGCCGCTTGGCTGCCCGGTTATGCTTTTCAATTAACCGGTGCTCATCTAAATTAACCAATCGACCTTCCTTGACCACAAACTTCCCACCAACAACGGTGATAGCAGCCTTGACTGGCTGGCAGAAGACCACAGCAGAGACGGGATCATGCAGCGCTCCGGCGTAATCCAGGGCTTCCAGGCGGACAGCAAAAAAATCAGCGCACTTACCCACTTCAAGCGATCCAATGTCGGACCGGCCGAGCACAGCCGCCCCGCCGCGTGTAGCCAATTCCAGGGCTTGGCGGGCGGTCATTAATTTTCGGGCGGGTTCATTGGAAAGAGAAAATCCCGTAATACCTTCCTTTAGCCGGGACAATAGCATAGCCTGCCTGACCTCGGCCAGCAGGTGAGATCCGTCGTTGCTGGCAGACCCGTCCACACCCAGACCCACTTTTACTCCGGCTGCGAGGTACTCTTTTACTGGAGCAATCCCGGAGGCCAAGCGCATGTTCGAGGTCGGGCAGTGCGCCACACCGCAGCCGTGTTTGGCGAATGTTTTTACTTCTTCGTTGTTTACGTAGACGGCGTGGGCAAACCAGACATCCGACCCAACCCAGTCCAAGGACTGCATATAGGGGACGGGGCGGTATCCGAATTTTTGCAGGCAGAAAGCTTGCTCGTCCTCGGTCTCAGCCAGGTGTGTGTGCAGGTGTACGCCATATTCACGCGCTAATTTGGCAGATTGTTTCATCAATTCCTCTGTCACACTGAATGGCGAGCAAGGAGCCAGAACAATTTGTACGAACGCGCCAGGTTTAGTGTCGTGATAGGTTTCGATCAGCCTCTGGCTGTCACGCAGGATGTTAGCCTCGGTATCCACCACAGAATCAGGTGGGAGTCCGCCCTTCGATTCTCCCAGACTCATCGAACCGCGCGCTGCCTGGATACGCATGCCTGTCTCTTTGGAGGCGGCAATCTCATCATCGAGTTTTGAGCTGTTGGGAAACAGGTATAGGTGGTCAGAAGCGGTGGTACAGCCTGAGAGGGCCAATTCGGCCAAGGCGGTCTGGGTGGATATGTAAATATCCTCAGGCGTCATGTGCGCCCAGATCGGATAGAGTGTCTTGAGCCAGTTGAACAAATTGGCGTCCTGGGCGGCCGGCACGGCACGCGTCAGGGTCTGGTAAAAATGGTGATGGGTGTTGACCAGTCCCGGCAGGACGAGATGACCTGAAAGGTCAAGCACCTCATCGGCGATGGAGGACAATTTGCTGGTAGGGCCAACCTTTTCAATAAAGCCATCCCGAACAAAAAGACCACCGTCCGGTATTTCCCGGCGGTGGTCATCCATCGTAACCAATATGGCAGCATTCTTTATCAAAAGGGTGGGCATAGGGAGACGTCTAGTTGTCTGACAAGTCTGCCTATAGTTTAGCAAAGAATGGGGGGAATGTCAATTGTCAGACATCGAGGATTATCAGGGCAACCTGATTGCGACCCTCCAGCGAATTCAGCCACTGGCTGGGGCAGCCGCGGCTGAGTTCGGTCCAGGCGCCGGGCGCGTTACAGGGCTGATGAACGGATCTGTCCAGTGGCTGCATGCCTTCGATTTCAGCGAATTCATGCTGAGGGTGGTGCAGAGCAAACAGCAGCGGAATGGCTGGAAGAACGTCTCGCTGGGTATCCCCTTTTTTACCCGATTGCCTCTTTCAGCCGTTGTGCCAGTATTCCGAAGTGCGCTGTGTAGCGGATCTCGTCCGGTCGGGGACGCGTCAAATCCACGGCCAGATCTAACTTGATTTTACCGGGCCGTTGTGTCAACACCAGGACGCGATCAGCCAGGAAGAGTGACTCGCTAATGGAATGCGTCACCATCAAGACGGTTTTTTGGCGCGCCTGCCAGATGCGCGAGAGCTCAATCCACATGCGCTCGCGGGTGAGCGCGTCCAGCGATCCAAAGGGCTCATCCAGCAAGAGAATATCTGGGTCGTGGACGAGGGCACGCGCAATCGCGACACGTTGGGCCATTCCTCCGGAGAGGTCGCGTGGCCAGGAAGATTCAAACCCCTGCAGACCGACCAGGTCGATCAAATCTTGGGAACGCACACGTGCCTCGTCCGCTGGTAACCCTTGCAGCTCAAGCGGCAGGATGACGTTTTCAATGGTTGTCCGCCATGGCATCAGGTTGGCCTGCTGGAAGACCATACCGATCCTGGGCTGGTCAGTTGAAAATGTGAATGTCCCAGAAGTGGGTGGAAGCAGACTGGCCAGAGTCCGCAGCAGGGTGGATTTTCCACTGCCGGAGGGTCCCAGCACGCAGACAAACTGCTGTGGCGGGATGGAGAAAGAAACCGAGTCGAGAGCGTGCAGCCCGCCATTATCGTCAGGGAATGTAACGCTTAGATCATTGACAATCAAGATGGGAGCGGTCATTTATTGCTCCCAAGGTACTTCACAAAATTGGCTGCCTGGGGGCGTTCCTCCCATCCCTGTTTGGTATAGAACTCCCGTTGGTACGACTCGCGCTGACGCATGTTCAGCAAATCCAGACGAGTGCAACCGCGCCGGATGGCCTCCGACTCTACGGTTTCCAACAGGCGGGAACCGATTCCATGGCCGCGTGCACTATCCTTGATGAATAACTCCGAAATGTATCCCATGACTTCCTCGCCGGCCGCTTCGGCAACGAACACCAGATGACTCTTGTCGGCCTGGCATAGTGCCAATTGACGGGCGACGTGCGCCTCTGTAGCTGCAGGTGATTCAGCCGTCATATGGGCAAACCAGCCAAGCTCCCGCAGGATTTCGGTAATTGCAGGTACATCACTTTGTCGAGCTTCGCGGATCTTGATTTCCATATGCAATCCTGATGCAGCTCCAAGAATCATGGGAGAAAATTGTTTGTATAAGCTTTCGACAGGTCCACCGGCTTGGTTAGCAGACCCATATCCAGCAAGACCGCCTGCATGCTCTCCCAGGATTTGGGCTGTGAGTAACCCAGCCTGTCAGCTTTCCAAAGTTCAATGGAGGTTGCCAGCTTTTGCTTTTGCACAATTGCATCAAGCTTGGCCAGATTTTCAACGTAAGCCTTGGAGGTTTCATAGGCAGTTGCCGGGTCTGCGATGGTATCAGCCAGGCCGTGCAGAAAGGCCTTGACCATGCTCCGGACCAGGTCGGGGTTCTCCGAAATCGTTTTCTCGTTCGTTATCAATCCATTGGAAGCCAGTTGGATATAATCGGCCACGCGCAATTCGTTCAGGCCGTAGCCCTCAGACCGTAATTGGATCGGTTCATTGTTGGTATAAACTGAAACAGCCTGGTCGCGACCGGTCGCCAGCGCCTCCACCTGGGTATAATTGATTGAATCAAGCTTTACGTCGGATTCTTCCAAGCCGCCGGCGTATAGCAGGGCGCGCAAACCAATGTAGTTAGCTCCATACAGTCCTGGAAGGCCAATGGTCTTGCCACGCAAATCGGATGGAGAGTGGATATTTTGATCGGACTTCGCAACCACCGAGACCGGGTACTGCTGGTACCAGGCGGCCACATAGACAATCGGCAGGCCTTGAGCGCGTGCCAGCAGCACCTGCTCACCGGAAACCACGCCGAATTGGATCTGGTTCGCCCCCACCAGGGCAGCAATATCGGTCTCCATCGAGTAATCCAAGGTCACCTGGATGCCTGCCTCACGGAAATAACCTTTCTGGATCGCCACATAAAGGGGTGCGAACTGGATGTCGGGGATATAGCCCAGTGGCAGGCGCACCTGGGTCAGATTGCCGGAAGGTTTTCTGCCACACGCGCATAGCAGTAACAGGAAACACAATCCAAGCTGGGAATATTTTTTCATGGGTTAGTTTCCTGCCAGGAGAGGAATTTTTTTTCCAAAAGGGTTACAGCGCCATATAAGCTAAGCGCCAATATAATCAATGTAAATACAGTAACAAAGACCAGAGCAGTATCGTATTGTCCACGCGCCACGTTGACCAGAAAACCCAAACCACGATCTGCTCCAACCAATTCGCCGACCACTGCCCCAATGACGGAAAGGGTCGCACCAATCCGCAGGCCTCCCAATAGAATCGGCAGGGCAGCGGGCAGTTCGAGGTAACGTAATGTCTGAGCCGGCGTGGCGTGCAGCGAGCCCATTAAGTCGTGCAGAGGCTTGGGAACAGAGCGCACACCGACCACCGTGTTGACCAATACCGGGAAAAAAACAATCAAGGCGCAGATCAGCACCTTGGAAAATATTCCCGGCCCGAACCAGATGATCAAGAGTGGCGCGATGGCAACAATTGGAATGGCCTGCGTGGCAACCAGATAAGGGGCTACCAGCCGCTCAAACAGACGACTCTTGGCGATGGCATAACCAAGTGCGACTGCTGCAGCCGTACCAGCCAGCAGACCAAGCAGTACCTCCGTCAGCGTAACCACAGTGTTTTCGAGCAGACTGCCATCAGCCAAAGCCTTCCAGAAACGGACAGCCACCTGCGCTGGAGAAGGCAGGATAAAAGTTGGCAGGCCGGCAGTACGCGTGACAAGCCACCATAGCAGGAGCACCACAGCAAGCGAGGTCGGCGCCGTCCAGTATAGGGAGGAGTGCGAACTCCGGGAAGATTTACGGTAAGATTTCAAATCCATTGTATCCTGGCTCCGGCAGGCTTGGGCAAAAAAACGCCTCGCAGAGAGATTCCTGCGGGGCAAAGGAGCAGACTCACTGCCCTTCCTGAACAATACAAAGGATCCATCTGGCTCGCTGAAAAAAATCCCGAAAACGCAAGCGTTTCCGGGGCATTCACAGCAAGCCAGACCCAAGTGGGTCTTGTAATCACCTTCTTCCATCCGGACTGTTACCGTCGGCCCCGGAATCTCGCCGGGTCATACGCTTGCGCGCTCGCGGGCTATACCACCGGTAGGGACTTACACCCTGCCCCGAAGGTTAAATATTCAACTGGTGAGATTATACCGTTTTCAGACCGTGTAGTCAAATCACGCGTATCCCCGCTTAAATCACAAAACCCCTACACAAGGGGCTTTGTGATAATTCACTGGATGGTTATGCCTTGAGAATGGCTGTATCGGCAACCGGGCAGACGGCTACACACTGTGGAGAATCGAAGTGGCCTTCGCACTCAACACAGGTGGCAGGGTCAATCACGTAGGGGGTCCCTTCGGTGATCGAGTTGGTCGGGCACTCCGGAACGCACGCGCCACAAGCAATACACTCATCAGTAATCTTCATTGCCATAGGTTTTCACTCCTTGGGTAAATTTTGTAAATGTTTGTCCTTAAAATTACTTTATTGGAAGCTAAGTGTCAAATGACAAACGTCTCCGGTTTGGATTATTTTGTCACTGAGTCAAAAAAGCCATGTATAGAGATATAATAAATTAACCATCATCAATTCTTCAGGCATCCATATTTGGCGATTGCCATGAAAATACTACTTGCCTGTAAGTTCAGCTCGTGATACACTTTTCCTGGATAGACAATTCACCGGTGGACACCCCTGATATTGCTTTTTAAACCACCCGACCTTATGAGAATCATGGATAATCTCTTCCCCTCTCCGCAGTCACCCGATGGTGCACATGGTTCCATAGAATCAGATAATGACCCATCCTGGCTCTCGGACTTCACGCGTGCCGCCCAGCATCTCACCCGCCTGACACTGGAATCTTCTGCCCAGGCAGCACTTATCACCCGCGATGACGTGTTGTGGGCATATGCCGGGCAATTGCCTCAATCTGCCACACGCGAATTGACTGAAACCGTTTCACGCTACTGGGACCGCCAGAAGGAAAAGGACCTGGTGCGTTTTGTCCACTTGGCCTCCACCAGAGCCGAGCACATGCTTTACGCTACACGGCTGACTAAGAATATGGTACTGGCATTGATTTTCGATGCAGAGACCCCCTTCGGTACGATCCATACCCAAGCCAACCAATTGGTACATTCGCTATCAACCAGCCCATCTGAAAGACAAGATATTGTGGTGCAGACCAACGATGAAATACCGTCAACTCGCATCCCAACCAGTCTCTCTGATATCCCTTTGCCAAACCCAAAAGTGGATGCGAAGGCTGTTGCGCAGAAATTTGTAAAAGAGTCCAACCCGGCAATTACCACCGATCAGATGGCCTCAACCGTGGAAACCGAACCTTCCATTGATATCGAGAAAACGGTTGAATCTCCTTCCGTCACTGGAAAAAATAAAGTAAAAATAAACGTGGCTGAACAGGATGATCTTGGTGAGAGGTCCTCCAGTCCTTTAGGCGAGTCAGCGCGCAAGATTGTCCTCGAGCCAATCTCACCTTCTGTCTATAATCTGGATTATGCCTGTCTGCTGGTGCCACGCTTTCCTCATCACCACCTGATAGGCGACCTATCTGACGGCTTGCCGGAATGGTTGCAGGAGACATGCATCGCCTTTGCCTGGAGGCTAGAGTATATCTCGGTACGGCCAGACTATCTGCTATGGATAGCAAATGTGCCACCGGCCACGTCACCTGCATATCTGATGAGAATTATGCGCCAACGCACATCTGTGAAAATTTTTGATGATTTCCCGCGCTTTAAAAAAGAGAATCCCTCCGGTGATTTCTGGGCACCAGGCTACCTCATGATGGGTGGGTCACAGCCACC
>JBEKVG010000039.1:0-11791 GCA_049514195.1 Anaerolineales bacterium
TGAGTTGCTCGAAAGGGCTGGCTTTTCATTCCCCGCGCTTATCCATCCGCATGCCACGGTGGAGTCGAGTGCCAAGGTGGGGGAAGGTGTACAGGTGTTTGCCAATACATACATAGGTTCGGAAGCTTTCCTGCATCCACGCTGTATGATCAATACCAACGCCGTAGTCTCACACGACTGTATCATCGGAGCATATACACATATCGCCCCGGGTGCGTTGCTGGCGGGAAAAGTCCACGTGGGGAGGCGCACGTTGGTGGGCATGGGAGTGACGACCGCGATTGGCGTGCGGATTGGCGATGATGTGCGGATTGGAAATGGAGCCAATCTCCTCGCAGATGTGCCGGACAAAACCATTATCCAAGCGGGCAGATTTTGGACAGGGATAGCAGGGACGGCCTAAAAGGCCGTCTTTTTTACACTGATTATCAACCAGATACGGCTTATTAATTTTCCTTTTGTGCCGACACAAACCAATTGTGTGGCATGTCCGGTAATGTAACCGGGATAACCGGAAGATGCCAGCGACCATGATTGGCATCTGGAGCGCCGGCTTGGGACAGCGTTGTTTTCCATCCCCGGGCGGCCAGGAATCCGACCAGGTCATCCAGTATTCCGATCCAGGGTGCGCTCGAGCTGGCCTGCATTTCAATCCATTGTCGCGTGTAGGGGGAAGTCAATGTGAGGCTATTGATGATGTCGAATCCAAGCCAACTGCCTGGTACAGACAAGCTGGTTACTTCATCAAGAAGATCGGCATGTTCTCATTGTGGATATAAAAGAGGAAACCCTCCAGCAGCCAAGCAGAAGGTTGGTCCGGTTTGAAGCCGGCCTGGACAAGGGCACCTTTCCAGGAACTGGTCAGGTCCACATCGATGGTGGAGCGGTTACAGCGTGGTTGTGCACCCGCTGAACGGAGGATGTGCTCTTTTTCCTGCAAAACTGCTGGTTGATCCATTAGTGGGTTTTTCAACCATTATTATCGCCTCTCGGAATACTGTAAGATTTTTCTGAGACGGATAAGACCGACTGCCTTACCAGTAATGATGTACATATGGACGTACATACTGGTTGTATACCTGGTGTATTCCTGCCATCGTACTATCTGGAAGGGGCGGCAGGCTGGCAGCCTGGATATTCGCTTCCGCCTGTTGCGGGCGCTTTGCACCTGGGATGGCACACGTAACCGCTGGAAACATCAGAATCCAGCGCAGCGCCATCTGAGCTAATGTCTGACCAGGAGGCACCAATGGGCGCAGGGCTTCAACTGCCTGCAAACCGACCTCAAAATCCAGCCCGGAAAAGGTCTCACCACGATCAAATGCTTCACCATGCCGGTTGAAGGTGCGGTGGTCATCTGCGGCAAATTTACTCTGGCGGTTTAATTTACCGGTCAGAAGCCCGGACGCCAGGGGGACCCGTGCTAAGATCCCAACTTTTTTACATTGTGCCTCACGAAAGAATAAATCGGCTGGCCGCTGGCGGAAAATGTTGAAGATGATCTGCACGGACTGGACTCTCGGGTATTCTATCGCCTTGAGGGCTTCTTCGACCTTTTCTACGCTGACTCCGTAGAAGCGGAGTTTGCCAGCCTTAACCATATCATCGAGCACGCCAAACACTTCCGGCATGTAATAGACTTCTGTGGGAGGACAATGGAGTTGCAGAAGGTCAAGTGCATTCGTTTCCAGGTTCTTTAGGCTGCGTTCTACATAAGCGGTCAGATTCTGTCGGCTGTAACCGCTGGCGATATGTGGGTCGAGCCGGCGCCCGGCTTTGGTAGCAACATAGAAATTCTCGCGGCGCTCTTTGCGAAGCCGCGCCAATAGACGCTCACTTCGCCCGTCGCCATATACATCGGCTGTATCGAAGAAATTGACCCCCAGGTCAAGCGCACAATGCAAGGCTGCAATCGATTCCTTGTCATCCACATCTCCCCAGGCGCTACCGATGGCCCATGTGCCAAAACTGATCTCGGATACTTTCCAGCCTGTACGTCCTAATTCACGGTATTCCATAAAAGATTAATCTCCTTAGTCAAATATCTACATCCCATCCACGACGATCATATTGCTCATGGCACACTTATGGCGCAGAGTTCTCGCCGGGGCGTATTCGGGTGAGTTCAGCCAGGCTTTGGCCCTTTCAATACTCTCGAATTCCAGCATGACCAGTCGCTGGGAATGCCAGTCGCCTTCCAGGGTTTCGTTTGGGCCGCCGCGTACTAGGTACCTGCCGCCGAAAAGTTTCACTGCAGGTGGAGCAAGTTGCTTGTATTCTTCATACCCCGTTGGGTCGGTGATTTCGATATCCACAATAACGTATGCGGTCATGATAGCTCAATTATGGAATGGATCGCCGAATGAATTCCCCAACCTTATCAATCGAGAGTTGGGCTTCGGGGACATACGGGGCGAAGATTTGGAAGACATGCCACAACCCGTCCCAAACCTCCAGCTGGGACTCGACGCCGGCGACCTTCAGATTTTCCTCCAGTCTGGTCGAATCATCCAGCAGAATCTCGTCACTGCCCACGTGGATTAGCGTTGGAGGCAAGTCGTGCAGGTCTGCGAAAAGCGGAGAGACGAGTGGATCAGCCGGGTCGTGTGTTCCCAAATAAGCCGGAGCGAATCCAATGCGGTTACCCTCGCCACCGAAGATCGGATCTATCCCCTTTCGATTTTGGATGGATTTGCCAGTGAATGTCAGGTCTGTCCAGGGAGAGAGCAGGAATAGAGCCGCGGGAAGGGCTTGTCCTGCATCTCGCAGGCTGACTGCAGTTGCCAGGGTCAAACCGCCGCCGGCCGAATCCCCACCAATGGCAATCTGTTTTGCGGGAATGTCCTGCGCCAGCAGCCAGCGGAAGGCCGCATGGGCGTCCTCCAGCGCCGCCGGATATGGATTCTCTGGGGCGAGACGGTAGTCGATGGTTAGCAAGCGCGCCTGGCTGGCAATTGCCAGACGGGCGGCCAATCCTCGGTGAGTATCCAGGGAGCAGATGCAATATCCACCGCCATGCAGGTATAGAATGACTTTCTGTGAGTGGACACCGACTGGTTCAATCCACTCAGCGTGGATCCCACCGGCTTGTATGGTTCGTACCGTTACATCTCTTGGGACACGGATACCCCGGCGGGCAAGTCCATCCATACGGGTCCGCTGTTCCTGGATGGAAAGGTTTAATGCCAATACACCAGTGACACGGTGCAGGGTTCGATGGAGGATGCGGCTACGTAGACTGGTCATGGATTCGCTTGTCCTTGGAACCTTGGTGTCAGTATGCTTCTGTAACGCCGATCGGTCCACTTCTTGATTGCTTTCTTGCACTGGCAATGGCTGATTGGATCTGGTCAATGTGGGAAAGAATATGGGGAAGAGACCCTTCTATGAGCATGTTGGCAACTTGAAAATATGAGGCCTTGCGGAGGACAAACTCCGCCGGCAGGACGGCCACATATGCCACCATTTCGTCAGAGAGGTGCTTCATTTCATCCAACAGACCATTTACTGTCTTATATGCATTCGCAGTGGCGGAGACATGCAGGGTGCTGTTACCCGCCCATTCGTCAGAGAGACGCGGGTAGCCACCAACCACATCATCCAGGTCTTCCAGCCAATGCCGTTCGGTCTGGATGAGATGTGCCAAGACTTCCTTGGCGCTCCATTCGCCGGGAGCAGGCTGACGACCTGCTTCGGTTTCGCTCACATCCGTGAAAGTTTTTTCCAGCGCGGCCAGGCCTTCATCATATTTCGTCCGGATGGCTTTCGATAATCCAACCGGCTCCCAGGGGATTTGCGGGACCGGGCGCCTGGTCAATTCCATGGTAACAGTTCTCTTCTCCGGGCCGCGATAGAAGACGACCTCCACTTTGTCGCCACCTTTTTTCCCTTTTAGTGCCTTAACCAGCGAACCGAAATCGTTTGTGATGGGTTTTCCGTCCAAAGCAATAATGACATCATCCTTGCGCAGACCTGCCTGGTAAGCACCCATTTCTTCGGGTAGGAAATCAAGCCGGATCCCTTCGCTGACTGGCACACCCATAGCTTTTGCAATACTGAGGTTGAAGTCGCTGATATTGATCCCCAGCATCGGACGGTCGAAGGTACGCTTATCCAGACCTGTCTCAAGGACTTGAGCGAGGTTGCCAAGAGTCCAGGCCCATTCCTGCCGGAATCTCTGGGAGTTTTCCGCCCAGTATTCTCCATCCGGGATGGTATGAACCAGACTGACCAGTGTGCCACCATTCTTCCCTTCTAGTGTTACGGCAACTTGGCTGGGAGACGGGTCCTGGCGAGCATGCCATTTGAAGACAATGGATTTATTTTCCTCAAAGGAGATATATTCACCGGCTGAATAGAAATCGCCATGCCACCATAAATACATGCGTCCGCCTGGGCGCGGTGCGACGGTGGCGAAGTTACACATCCACTCGGTAAGGCTAATCGCGTGCGTGAAGGCAAAATAGACCTGTGCTGGAGTTGCATTGACGTATTGTTCAACTTTCAAGGTGGCTGGCATTATTTCCCTGCCTTTCCAAGCGGTTTTTCCGGTTGTTTGAGCCATTCAATTATATCCTGAGCATGTTCTTTCTCGTGGCGGCTGAAAATATCCACAAGTTTCTTTACAGTTGTCTCTTTACCCCACGGAAGGGCAATCGGTTCAAAGAATTTCTCTTCAGGCAATTGTTTTATGATGCCACGGAGTATCTCGCGTTTTGTGCGCCACTCTTTCAGAATTTGGTTGTAGGTCAAGTCTTTGCGGGACTGAACAGTTAAGGCGTTGTACTTGTTTAAACTATGGATAGCAGGAAGGGAGGGTTGATAATTTAAACTATGCGCCCGCAGGGCATCTATGGAAGCGTCATCCCAGCCGGTGATGTGAGCAAGCATTTGGCTGATGGTCCAGCCCGGGTAAATTTCCTTTGTAGGATCGATTTTTGGGATTAATTCTTCGATTTGTAGACGTGTCTCAGCGAGACGGTTAAGCAGGAAATCTCTCTCACCAGCGGACATTTTGCCTCCATTCTTGTCAGTATCATTTCATATTACCCCTTGCAAGTTTACACTTCCACCTGGATCGCGCTACCGCTCTCGTAGCGCCTTAAGCCAAGATGGAAAAGTGACAATGCCAGGGCAAGGAATCCACCCGATGCTATGGACATCAGTCCAAGGGAGGACCAGGAGAAGCTATGCACAAAACCAGCCGGCACGGCACCCATGAAGGCAGCCGGGATTACTATAAATAGAATCAGCTTGGCGGTATTGTTGAAGAGAGTAATGGGATAAAGTGCAAAAGTGACCATCGCGTTGATGGCAATGCCTGTGAGGGTGCCGCCCGTACCGAGCCAGAAGGTCAAACTCTGGACGATGACCAAGAAAGAAACAAAGACAACCGTTGCCAGAACCAAGGCAAGGATGAAACGCCCCAACCCGTCTAGGCTGAACTGACCGGAGGCGAAATAACTGATGAAGCCATAGAGGAAATCACCAAAGCCGCTTGGAACGACCCGGCTGGCCAGAACGTGTAGCAATGTCGGGCGCGGCAAGGATAGGTAATAATCCAAACGACCATTGACTATGATGTCGCCCAGATTGAAAGCGTTTCCAAAAAGCATCCCTGCCAACCCGAAGGCGCCTGCGGAAACGCCGAACACAACAAACATATCGGTCAATTGCCAGCCGCGGATATCTTTGAAGCGATCGAAGAAGATAATCCAGACCAAGAAGTAAACGCCGTCGTTCAGGATCATGCCGATGGATTGCGAAATGAAGGCAACGCGGTATTCCACTGCCGAAGCGAGGTTGGCCTTCCAGAGGGCGGTGAGGAATTTAAGTTCTTTTACCATTAGCCTCCGTTAATTGCTAGCCTTCTTATTCCACGCGAGAAGGTCAGGACAAGCAGTCCACCAAGCACAACCAGCCAGAGCAGTTGTCCGGCGATAATCTGAATGAAAAGGGTCATATCCGGCCGAACGAAGAGCCGGGCCGGGCCGTACATCATATAGGCGAACGGTAGGGACTTCGCTAGCGCCTGCAACCAGGCCGGATAGAAATCCAGCGGGATAAGCATTCCTCCCAGGATGAAGACGAGTTTCTGATAAATCCACTCGAAAGGAGCCACTTCTTCGGCTACAAAGGCAGCCAGTCCGATCAAAACATTAACACAAAAATGCAGCAACCAGGCTATGGCTAAAGTGATAAATGCCAGTGGCCAGTTCTTCAAATCAGGAGGCGGGCCGGCCATGGCCCAGACCAGCGCACTGCCCAAGATGAACAGCATCCCCATGCGTGGCAGACTTTCGCCTAATCCAAGGGAAAATTGATAAAGAAGGAAATCGTAAGGCTTATTGAGCAGATAGGCAATGGAGCCATCCTTGACTTGCTCGGAGATAACCCGCGCCAGGCGTGGGCGGCCCAGCTCGATGGTCTCGGTCAGTAGCAGATACCACATGGTGTCATGCAGGGTCAGGCTGTTGATTACCTGCGAACCAGAGGCGGCATAAGTGACATGCCACAATTGGAAGAAGACGACCATGAAGACCAGGATCATGCCACCGCGGGTTGCAATCTCAGCAGGGTAAGCCAGACTATTGAGCAGATTAATCTTAAATATGGCGAGGTATTTTTTCATAAACCTCTTTTCCACGGTTGATTCAGTGAGTTATCCTTATGCGGCCGTTTCGTAAATTTTGGCGATGACTTCCTCCAGTGGTGGATCGGAGACCGTGATATCGAGCAGAGTACCGGCGGCGGAAAGTTGGGCCATAACGTTCTCGACCGGCGTTTGGAACGTGTCGAAGCGCAACTTGATGGCGTAGCGGTCCTTTGAGACTTTGATGGTTTGCGTGCCTGCGACGTGGAAATCGGCCGGAACCTGTTGCGCATAGCGAATCTCAACCAATTTCGAGGTTAGGAAGGAACGCTTTAGGACCGAGACTTTGTCCTGGTAAACAATTTGTCCATGATTGATGATGATGACGCGTTTGCAGAGTGCCTCCAGATCCCCGGCATCGTGCGAAGTCAGCAGTACGCCGACATTTTCCTGGGAGGCCATGGTGCGAATTGCGTCGCGAATATGTTGCTTGGCTACCACATCCAGCCCAATAGAGGGTTCATCAAGCAGGAGCAATCTGGGCTTGTGCAGCAAGGAGGCTGCCATTTCACAGCGCATGCGCTGTCCCAGTGAGAGTTTTCGGACAGGAATTTCGAGCAGGTCTTCAATTTCAAATGCTTCGGCCAGGAAGGCGATGCGCTTTCTGGTTTCGCGGTCGTCCAACTCGTAGATCTTACCAAACAGGATGAGTGTGTCGATGGCCGGCAGGTGATACCACAATTGCGGACGTTGGCCGAAGACCGTACCAATGGAATAAGCCAATTGGCGACGTTGTTTCCAGGGAATGTAGCCGAGTACCTGGACATCGCCTGCGTTGGGGAAGAGGATGCCGGTCAGGATTTTGATCGTGGTGGACTTGCCGGCGCCGTTCGGACCAATGAAGCCGAGCAGTTCACCCGACTCCATCTCGAACGACAGGCCTCGGATGGCTTCAATGGTAGTGTATTGCGGCCTAAACAGTGAACGCATACTGGCACTCAGCCCGGCGGCTTTGTGTTTGGTGCGGAAGGTTTTGGTTAAATTGGAGACTTGAATGGCAAGCATCGCTTACTGCTCAACCAATCCAGGTGCCACTCCACGGGGGCAGGTTAAGGGGTATTTTACCGCCAATGACTGTTAATTTCTGTCCATCCATCAAGCCCTGGACAATCCGCCCTTCGTTCCAGCCCAGTGCAGCGCACGGGATTTCAATCCTGCGTTCGTGTCCGGACGCGTTCAGGGCTATGAGGATGTTTTGCTCTCCCAAGATGCGAGCGAAAGCGTAGATTCCATCTTCAACCAGCAGCCGGATGTATTCACCACGTCGCAGGGTCGGGATCCGCTTACGCAACGAGATCAACAATCTGACCCATTGGCGAAGTCCCTCATCCCAATTGCTCTCACGCCATGGGAAGGCACGCCGGCTGTCTGGGTCTTTTTCACCCTCCATTCCAATCTCGTCTCCGTAATAGATAGCAGGTGCACCGGGGAAGGCCATCTGGAACAGGAAGGCCAGCTTGAGCTTCCTGATATCCTTGCCCACCAATGTTTTGAAGCGCTCGGTATCGTGGCTATCCAGCGGGACATACATGGCGAAGAGGTTTTCGCGCGGATAGGCTTTGCAGATAGCCTCGATGCGTTCGCCAAATTGAACGACGTTTTCACAACCTTGGAGTAATGCCACTAGGGCGTCTTTTACTGGATAGTTCATCAGACCGTCGAAGTGAGAATTGTTGGCCCAGCGCGGGTTTATTTCCCAGATTTCGCCTGTCAAATAAGCATCTCGGTTAGCAGATTTGACCACTTGACGGAATTCTTCCCAGAAGCCGTCGTCATCAATCTCGTTAGGCACGTCCAGCCTCCAGCCGTCGGCGCCCTGTTCTATCCAATAGCGCGCTACACTGAAAATATATTCGCGGACTTTGGAGTTGCCTGTATTGAATTTAGGCAGGCTTTTATGGCTCCACCAGCCGATGTAATTCTTAGCATCACCACTTCCGTCATACGCATCCAGGGGAAATTGTTTGATGTAGAACCAATCCTTGTATGCAGATCTTTCATTGTTTTCGAGTATATCTGTGAAGGCAAAGAAGCCACGTCCGCAGTGATTAAACACGCCGTCCAGGATAATCCGCATATTATTGGTATGGACTGCATCAACAAGTGCATGGAAGTCGGCCAACGTGCCAAGGCGGGAGTCGATTTGGAAATAGTCACTGGAGTTATAGCGGTGGTTGGATGAGGCTAGGAAGATGGGATTTAAGTAGAGGGCATTAACACCCAGATCTAGCAGATAATCGAGGTGCTGGAGGATACCACGCAAGTCGCCGCCTTGGAATCCCCAGGTGGTTGGTGGAGTTCCCCATTTTTGAAGATTCGGTGGATCGTTGGATGTATCACCGTTGGCAAAACGGTCAGGAAAAATATGATAAAAGATGGCGTCCTGGACCCAGTAAGGAGTTGTCATGTTTTATTTCTCCCTTTATCCGCCTGTTGAGACTCCGATCAATTTTCCAACGCCGAAGACCAGTGCCGCTGCAACTAGCCCGATCAAAACCTGCCGAAAACCGGAAACCCAAACGCTCTTGCCGGTCAGTAAGGTGATGGCAGCTCCGATCAGGAACAGGGCAAATGCGCCGAGAGCCAGGCTGAGGATCATGGCAGTGCGGCCATGCAAGAATATGTAAGGAGAGAGCGGGATGATCGCGCCGGCCGCGAACAGGAAAAATGAAGTAAGGGCTGCCACCCGAGGCGAACCGCCTAATTCTTTGGGGTCAATGCCAAGTTCCTCACGGGACAGAGTGTCCAGGATGTGAGCCTTATCGCCCATCATGTGGGCAGCCATTTCGCTGGCGCGCTCTTTCGGCATTCCTTTTGATTGGTAGATGAGCGCCAGTTCTTCCTGTTCCTCCTGAGGAGCATGTTCGATTTCTTCAGCTTCTATTTTGATCTGGTTCTGGTAGAGTTCGCGTGAACTCTGAACTGAAAGCCATTCACCCAGAGCCATCGAGCTAGCTCCTGCCAGCAGGCCAGCGATACCGGTGATGAGTACGCCATGACCGGGCAGATTGGCTCCGGCTGCGCCCATCGTCAAGCTCAATACAGAAACAAGTCCATCGTTTGCTCCGAGGACGGCCGCACGCAGGGCATTACCCCCGGTGGCGCGATGGCGGCCTTCCAATTGGGCTACTTCACTTCCGACCAGCCCATTTTGACGGCCTGAAACGGCTGCCATCAGTCGAGCATGGGATTTTTCGTCCGCCGACATGCGACCAGAGTCGGTCATAGCTTCCGGCTGGCTGTCATAAGCCAGGCTGTCAGCTCTTTCATTTCCAGCAACAGTCGGAAGTACAAATTGTGACCCGAAATGTCTCGCCAGGAAACACATGGTAAGGGCACGCCAAGACGGTCGTCGCGCGGGGATTTCTACCCCGGCTTCCTTCAGCCGCTTTTCCCAGACCAAGGCGTGTTTCTCTTCGGTGGCAGCCAGACGGCGATAAACATCTGCAAGCTCGGGTTTCGACTCGATTTCAGCCAGGGTGTTGTATAAGGCCACTCCGTCAATCTCTTTGTGCCAGTTCTCACGGTATTGGGATACTTCTTGGGATGAGGTCATAGGGTATCTTTCGGGGTTATTAAGCGCCTGAATTGTACCGCAACAAGCGGGAGAACAATTGACGATTTCTGTAACAATCGACAGCATATATGTCGACATGATTGTTCCCTGTTATACTTGACCGTCATCCGCAAGAAAGGATCGAGTATGGGCCCTGCCTTTCCTGACCGATTAGCGATCTTGACTATATCCGGTGCGTGACGCCTACCAATCTTGTTGGATTTAGTGAGGAAGAACTGTCGCCCAGATAGACAAAATATTTCCACCCGAGGATTCATGCAAGGCGAAATGGCTGGCCCACCCATGCTGGAGGCGGAGCTGGGTGGGGCCCAGTTTTATCTGATGAAAGTTAACTGATTTGAGCAAATCTAATTGCAAAGTGGAGTAAGGCAGATATGAAGATGATGTTTGTGATTGCCCATGATACGAATGCAGATAATATTGTCCAAACGCTCATAGAAAACAATTATCGGGTCACGCGGGTGGCAAGCACAGGCGGCTTTATGCGGCATGGCAATGTAACGCTAATGATTGGTACCGAGGATGACAAAGTCCGAGAGGTCATAGATCTCTTGCATCAAGCGTGTTGCCCGCAAGAAGACTCTCAACATCGTGCCACAATATTTGTTGTGGATATGCCTTATTTCGAGCAGATATAAATCATGCTGCGTCCTAGTTTGCCTATTACCCGCGCCAAGGCACGGCGTGCTTTTCGGAAGTTCACTTGGGGAGGCGAATGGGCGATCCCACTTTCTGAACAGATCAAACATAACCTGTATTGGTTCTTTTTTGATGGGCTGTTTGCTTCTGCCAGTGACAACATTATCATCACTTATGTGACCCTGTATATTCTGGCGTTGGGTGCCACGAGCGCACAAGTTGGTCTGATGAGCTCGTTTTCCAGCTTAACATCCGCGTTACTTTTGCTGCCGGGAGCGATTTTGGTCGAGCGCTATGGACATCGTAAAGAGTTTACGATGTCATTTGGCGGCGGAATGGCCCGGCTGGCAATTCTTGTCCTGGCGCTGATTCCACTAATTATCAAGGGCTCGGTCATTGTCTGGGTGGCGATTGCGCTTTCGGTGACGCGTGATTCGTTCGGAAACCTGTCTTTTCCCGCTTGGGTTTCTTTTACTGCAGACATTGTTCCAATCGAAGGACGAGGTCGCTTTTTTGGTTCCCGCAACTTCATCATGGGGGTTACAGGTATGCTGGCCATCCTGCTCGTCGGCGAATTGATCACCCGGACCTCCACACCGCTCGGATATCAGATTGCCCTGGGTCTGGCATTCGCTCTTGGCATGCTTTCGACCTTTAGCTTTAGCCACTTGGGAGACCCTTGGGGTAACTTTGCCCCAATGAAGGCGGCGGGTTCACTCTCTCTACGGACCATGTTACAGGATATGAAATATCATCCAGCATTCCTGGCGCTCAGTCTGGTAATGGCTTTTTGGAATTTTTCCCTCAACATCGCCGGGCCTTTCTTCAATGTTTATATGGTACAGAACCTGAAATTCACTGCTTCCATGGTGGGTATTACCAGTATCGTTTCATCGGTAGCAGGTCTGTTGATTCAGCGGAGG